>JAGPES010000136.1 GCA_018057015.1 Pseudomonadales bacterium
GGTGCCACCACGCGTTTCGAGCCGCTGCTGCAGTCGAGCGCTCAGGCGGCGCTGCTGGATGCGATGCAGGTGCAGATGAACCGTGATCCCATGGCGCTACTGGATGGCTTCGCGCCCACCGGCGAGCGCTACACCCTGGCGGCGCGTATCGGCGGTCCTGCCCGGTCCGCCTTCGACGGCCCGCAGCTCGAGGGACGCGAGCACGTCGCAGAGGCGAAGGACATCAACGTCATCGTGGTGGCCGACGCCGACTTGCTGGCCGACCGCTTCTGGGTGCAGGTACAGGACTTCTTCGGCCAGCGCGTGGCCACGGCCTGGGCCGACAATGCGGCCTTCGCGCAGAACGCGCTCGAGAACCTGGGCGGCAGTTCGGCACTGATCGGCATCCGCAGCCGCGGCCGCTACTCGCGCCCCTTCGAGCTGGTGCAGCAGATCCGGCTCGGCGCCGACGCGAAGTACCGCGAGAGCGCGGAACTGCTGCAGCAGCGCCTCGACGAGACCGAGCAGCAGCTCGCCGAGCTGCAGCGCAACAGGCAGGAGAGCAACCAGCTGGCGCTGTCGCCCGCGCAGGAGCAGGCGCTGGCGAGCTTCCAGGACGAGAAGCTGCGCATCCGCAAGCAGTTGCGCGAAGTGCGCCTCGAGCTCGACCAGGACATCGAGCGCCTGGGGATGGCGCTGAAGGTGCTGAATATCGTGGTGATGCCGCTGGTGCTGACGCTGGCGCTGTTCGGCTGGCACCGCTGGCGCCTGCGTCGCCGCCAGGCCGCCGATCAACGCTAGCGGGGGGAGCGAATCCGGATGCAGATGAACCAGAAGAGCCGGCTCGGGCTGGCCGCGGCGATCGTCGCCGTGATGGTGTTGCTGGTGGCCGTGTTCGGCTACCGCGAGCGGCCCGGCACGGTCGCGGGCGCGGCGGTGCCGTGGCTCCCCGGGTTGAAGCAGCAACTCGGGGACCTACGCCGGCTGCGGCTGCAGTCCAGTGCCGAGACCGTCACGCTGGCGCGTACCGACGCGGGCTGGGGCGTCGAGGAGCGCTCGGGCTACCCGGCGGACTTCAGCCAGCTCGAGACACTGCTCGAGGCGCTCGCGAACGCGCGGCTCCTCGAGCAGAAGACCGCGAAGCCGGAGTTCTTCGAACGTCTCGGGCTGGTCGACATCGAGCAACCCGGGAGCGAGGCGGTGCAGCTCGAGATGTGGAATGCCGCCGCGGAGCCCTTCGTGCGCGTGCTGATCGGCAAGGCGGCCGAGGGGCGCAGCGGTCGTTACGTGCGCGCGGTGTCCGAGGTGCAGACGTGGCTGATCGACACCCCGCCCGAGCCCGTGACCAGCCCCGCGGACTGGCTCGAACGCAAGCTGCTCGACGTCGATTTCGCGCGCGTCGCCTCGGTGAGCCGCGCGCTGGGTGGCGTGCCGGAGTTCAGCGCGGCGCGCAGCGCGGGCGGCGATACCCCGCTTGCCGTCGCCGCACTGCCGGCGGGCAAGGCGCCGCGCTACCAGAGCGTTTTCGACGCCGCCGCGCGCGTCATCCTCACCGCGCAACCCGAGGACGTACGCAAGGCCGGCGAGCTCGATTTCGCGGGCGCCGCCGAAACGGTGATCGGCTTTTTCGACGGGCTGAGCCTCACGGTGCGTGCGCTCGAGGCACAGGACGGCAACTGGGTGACGCTGGCTGCCGCGGCGGGAACGCCGGTGGCACGCGCGGACGAGCCCGCGACGGAACTGGCGCGAGACGAGGAACTCGCGCCGGCGCCAGTCGGCGCCGATGCGAAACCGGCAGACGCGGCGGCGGAGACCGAGCGTCTGAATCGTCGCCTCGACGGCTGGGCTTTCAAGGTGTCGGACTACGTCCACGGCGAGCTCGCCAAGGGCCTTGCGGATTACGTGCAGGACGAGAAGCCGCCAGCCGCGGCGGCGGGCGCGCAGGCGCAGCCGACAGACGACGGACAAAGCACGGGAGCGCGCGATGAATGATTCCGGCATTCTCGGCTCGCGCCGCGCGATCTTCGCCTGGCTGTGGCTGCTGATCGGGATGGTGTTCTGCATGGTCGTGGTCGGGGGCGTGACGCGCCTGACCGGCTCGGGGCTGTCGATCGTCGAGTGGGCACCGATCATGGGCACGCTGCCGCCCCTGAACCACGCCGACTGGCTGGCGGCCTTCGAACAGTACAAGCAGTATCCGCAGTATCGCATCACCCATCCCGACATGACGCTGGCGCAATTCCAGGGCATCTTCTTCTGGGAGTACGTGCACCGCCTGCTCGGGCGCAGCATCGGCATGGTGTTCCTGCTGCCGTTGCTGTGGTTCTGGGCGCGCGGATGCGTGTCGGTGCGCCTGCGCTGGCGCTTGCTCCTCGCCCTGGGGCTTGGCGCACTGCAGGGCCTGATGGGCTGGCTGATGGTCAAGAGCGGCCTGGTGGACGAGCCGCGCGTGAGTCATTTCCGCCTGGCGGCGCATCTGGGGCTCGCCTTCACGATCATGGCCTACCTGTTCTGGCTGGTGCTGCAGTTGCGCGGCGATGACGGGCGCACCGGCGCCAGGGCGGCGGCGCCACGCGTGCTGCTGTGGAGCGTGGCCGCGCTGACCGTGCTGCAGATCGTCTACGGCGCCTTCGTGGCGGGGTTGCGGGCGGGGCTCGTCTACAACACCTTTCCGAAGATGAACGGGCGCTGGATCGCCGAGGGCGTCATGGGGATGGATCCCGCGTGGCTCAGCCTCCTGGAGCACGACGTGACGATCCAGTTCGTGCACCGCTGGCTCGGCACGCTGCTGCTGGCGCTGGTGGTCACGCTGTGGCTCAGGGTGCGGTCAGGGCGCTTCGCACTGGTCCAGCGCGCCAGCGCCGCGGTGCTGATGGGTCTGGTGGTGTTGCAGTACGGCCTCGGCGTCTACACGCTGCTCGAGCAGGTCCCGATAGTGCCTGCGGTGATGCACCAGGCCTGCGCGAGCCTGGTGGCGCTCGCGCTGGTGTGGGCGCTGCACAGTTTCCGCCGCACCACGGCCTGAGCCGCTGATCATCGGCCCGGCGCGCCACGAAGCAGGTAGCGCAACACGCGGTCGTCGTTGATGGTCCAGCGCAGCCGCCCGCGCGCGACGCCCCGGCCGCACAGCAGCAGGCGGTCGCCGAGCGCGAGCGCCTCCGCGTCGCCCGGCAGCAGGCTCTTGCCGTCGCGCCGCTGCAACAGCAGCGGTACAGCATTCAGCGGGATGTCGCGATTGTCGGGCGCGCGCATCAGGTCGCCGACCGTGACCTGGCGTCCCCTGCGCAGGGCCGCCGCAACGGCCGGCGTGGTGGCGGCATCAATGCCCATCGACCATGTTTCCGTTACCTCGTCACCGATGCGCTCGCGCATGCGTCCGAGCAGTCCACGCACCCAGGGCTCGTCCTGCTGGCGCGCGAGGCGCAGGAAGTACGACAGCTGCGGCGCGCGGATGATGCGCAGCACCTCGGCAGCCACGATGTAGCCCGACAGCGTGGTGATGTCGGCGCCGATGGCGCGGAACAGTGGCGTGTTGCGCCGTTCCGACTGGCGCAGCACCATGAACAGCCCGGGATTGAGCTCCCGCGCCAGCATCGCGATCGCAAGGTTGGTGGTGTCGTTCGGCGTGGCCACCACGATCGCTTCCGCGCTCTCGATGCGCGCGCGGCGCAGCGTTGCGGCGTCGATCGCGCTTCCTTTCACGTGGTCGGGCGCGCCCTCGGCGGGCGCGAGCAGGTCGACCACCGTCACGTCGATCCCGACCTGCTGCAGGTGGCGATGCACGGTGCGCCCGAAGCGCCCGTAGCCGCACACCAGCCAGCGTCCGTGCGGAAACGACGGCGGCTCGGCCATCGGGGTGCTGGTCTGCGTGGTGAGGCTCTCGTAGATCACGTGCAGGCTCGGCTTGACCAGCGCCTGCGCCAGGCGCTCGGCGAAGGTGTCGTGCGGATTGATCAAGTGCTCGGCGCCTACGCGCGCCATCGCGGCCTGGTGTTCGTGGTGGTGCGCGACACAGATCACCTGGTGTTCGGGCGCGAGGATCTTGGCGTTGAGCGACACCGAGAGATTGGCGGCGTCGTCGCCGGTCAGCGCCAGCGTGGCGATGCAGGCCGGGTGGTTGACGCCGGCGCTGAGCAGCGTGCCCGGGTGCATGGCGTTGGCCTGCAGCGCGGGAACCGCCATCGGCAGCTCGTCGGTTTCGACCGAGTCGACGCGCTCCTGCACGCGATCGACCACCACCACGCCGATGCCTTCCTCGCACAACTCGCGGGCGATCAGCTTGCCGGCGTCGTCGTAGCCGCAGAGCAGCACGAAGGGGTCGCGCAGCCGTCGCACCGCGGCGGCGAAGCGGTTCTCGTGGATGATGCGGCGGAACAGCGGATCCTGCAGCGTCGAGAGCATTGCGCCGATGCTGTAGAGCCAGGCGACCACGGTGCCGTAGATCGAGGCCGTGGCCCACAGGCGCTGCGCGTCGGAGAAGGGCTGGGGAATCTCGCCGAGCCCGATCGTGGTGCCGAGGAAGCTCACGAAGTAGAACGCGTGCAGGAAGCCCATGCGCCAGGGTCTTCCCTCGGCGTCGATGCCCGGCACCAGCGTGAAGCCGAACACCGCGACGGCATAGACGACGATCAGCACGATCAGCGGCTGGCGCAACCGCCTCAGCAGCAGGAAAAGGCCCGGCTGGATGCGCCGCGCTTCCATGGTCATCGACGCAGGCTGGCGGTCTCGACCACGAGCAGGATCACCGAGATAACGTTCGCGACCATCGCGCCGATGGACAGTGACACGACGATGACCGTGTCGTGCTCGGATATGCTTGCTCCGTTCAGCGTGGCGCTCGCCCACACCACGGCAGCGCCGATGAGCTGCACGTCGGCAACCAGGCTGGTCGCCAGCATCGTCGAGCCCAGCAGCGAGCGGTCGCCGAACTTCATCACCGTCGCGATCAGGCTGACCACGAGCGCGAGCGCGAGCTCGTACTTGTCGTGGTGCGTGATGTCGTCGATGTCGCCGACCACGAAGCCGACGTTGAGCGTGAGCGCCAGCACGATCACGAACGCAAAAAGGATCTTGTCGAAACTCATCGGGATCACCGTCCGGGCGAAATTCTCCGTGTGAGGCTAACCGGGAACGCGCCGCCCGGCAACGGCGCGGCGACCCTCATTCGCTGTGCAAGGCCTCGATCGGATCAAGGTTTGCCGCATTGAGCGCGGGAACGATCCCTGCGAGCAGCCCCACGCCACAACTGAGCGCGAGAGACAACAGCAGGTACAGCGGTTCGATCGCGATCGGCAGCCCGGGCACGGCCGCGCGCCCGATCATCACCAGCGCGAGCACCGCGAGAAGTCCCAGCGCCCCGCCCAGCGCCGCCAGCAGCACGGCCTCGCCGAGGAACAGCAACAGCACCTGCCGGCGCGTGGCGCCGAGCGCGCGCAGCAGGCCGATCTCCTCGATGCGCTCGCCGAGCGCCGTGCTCATGATCGTGAGCACGCCCACCCCGCCAACCAGCAGCGCCACGCTGCCTATCGCGCCGATCGCGAACTTCAGCATGGTAAGGATCTTGTCGAGGCTCGCGAGCATGTCCTCCTGCGTGAACAGCGTGAAGTCCTCCTCGCCGTGGCGCTCGACGAGGTGCGCGCGGATGCGCTCGCTGTACTGCTTCGACGTGGTCGAGGCGCGGAAGACCAGGTCGATCTCCATCAACCCCTCGCGGTTGAACATGGCCTGGCCGAGATCGGTCGGGATGTAGATCGCATCGTCGAGGTCGAAGCCGAGCAATTGCCCCTTGGCCTCCATCACGCCGATGACCTGGAAGCGGCTGCCGCCGATGCGCACGTACTCGCCCAGCGCGTTGCGCCCCTGGAACAGTTCCTCCTTGACCTTCGCGCCCAGCGCGGCGAAATAGCGCGAGTTGCGCATCCCGTCGTCGGGCAGGAAGCGGCCCTGCGCGACGCGAAAGCGCCACGCCAGCGGCATGGCCGGCCCCACGGCGTAGACGTCGGTGTCGCGCTGGTAGCGTCCGGCCTCGATCTTGCTGGTGCCGAGGATCACCGGCACCACGGCCTCGGTGTGCGGCAGTGCCCGCAGCGAGATGGCGTCCTCGAGCGAGAGCGGGCGCACCGTGGCCATGAGGCCCGCGCCGCCGAGCGTTTCGGTGCGCCCCGGTGTCACGGTGACAATGCGCGTGCCGAACTGCGAGAAGCTGTCGAGCAGGTAGACGCGGATGCCTTCGCCGATCGAGGTGAGCAGCGTTACGGCGCAGATGCCGATCGCGATGCCTGTGGCGGTAAGCAGGCTGCGCATGCGGCTGCTGTCTAGCGCGCGCAGGATCCAGCGGGTCCAGTCGAGCAGCTGCATGGGCTCAGCGCCTGCCCAGCGCCAGCACGGGTTCGAGGCGCGCCGCCTTGCCGGCCGGCAGCCAGGCGAACAATAGCGCGGTCGCCACCGCGAGTACGCTGGCGCTGGCCAGCGCCCAGATCGGTGGGCTGAAGGGAACCGCGGGGTAGAGCGCCGCCAGGCCCGCGATGGCGGCGCGCCCGGTCAGCAGGCCCGCGAGCGCGCCGGCGCTGGCGAGCAGGCCGGCCTCGGCGAGGAATATGGCACGTACCTGCCGGTCGGTTGCGCCCAGCGCCTTCAGCAGCCCGATCTCGGGGGTGCGCTGGCTGACGGACATCAGGGTGAGGTTCATCACCAGGATGCCGGCCACGACCAGGCTGATCGCCGCTATGCCGCTGACACCGAGCGTGAGCGCGCGCAGCACGCCGTCGAAGGTGCTGATCATGGCGTCCGGGCTGGTCACCGTCACGTCCTCCTCGCCCTCGTGCAGCTGCTTCATGCGCTCGAGCAACTCTTCCTTCAGGGGTGCGATCGCGACCCCCTCGCGCGCCTTCAGCACCACGCGGAACAGCCCGTTGGTGTTGAACACCGCCTGCGCCGAGGCCACCGGGATGAAGATTGCCTCGCTGAGATCGGTGCCGAAGGAGTCGCCGCGGCCCTCGAGCACGCCGATGACGCGAAAACGATAATCGCGCAGGCGCACCCACTGGCCGATGGCGCGGCGGTTGCCGAACAGCTCCTGCTTGAGTTTCTGGCCAATGACGGCGACCGGGGTGCCGATGTCGAGCGCCAGCGCGGGCAGCATGCTGCCCTGAGCGATGCGCAACTGGCGCACCGCGAAGAAATCGGCGCTGGTGCCGATCACCGTGCTGTCGCGCTCGAGGCTGCCGTGTGAGACCGGGGCGTTGCCGACCACGAGCGGCGCGATCGACTCGATCCCCGCGACGGTGCGCTGGATCGTGAGCATGTCGGCGAGCGTGATGTCGCGCGCGGCGACACCGGTCACGGGCGGCATGCCCCCGGTAGTGCTCTTGCGACCGGGGAACAGCACCACCGTATCCTTGCCGATGAACGAGAACTCGCCCAGCACGTAGCGGCGTGCGCCCTCCCCGAGGGCGACCAGCACCACCACCGAGGCCACGCCGATCGCCACCGCGAGCAGTTGCATCAGGCTGCGAAAGCGCTGGCGCCGCAACGCCAGCAAGGTGAAGCGCAGCAGGTCAGGGACGCGCATCGCCGGTCTCACGGTTCACGTCGCCGCTGATGGCGCCGTCGAGCATGCTCAGGTGGCGCGACGCGCGCCGTCCCAGCGCGACATCGTGGGTTACGACCAGCAGCGTGATGCCGTCGCGATTGAGTTCCTCGAGCAGGGCGGTCACCTCGGCTCCGGCGCGGCTGTCGAGGTTGCCCGTGGGTTCGTCGGCGAGCAGCAGGTCGGGCTTCATCACGATGCTGCGCCCGATGGCGACGCGCTGGCGCTCGCCGCCGGAGAGCTGGTTCGGCAGGTGGCCGGCACGGTCGCCGATGCCGAGGCGCTCGAGCACCCCGTCGACGATGCGCCGACGCTCGCGCGGCGCGCTGCCGGCCAGCATCAGCGGCAGCTCGATGTTCTCGCGCGCGGTGAGTCGTGACACCAGGTGATAGGACCTGTCCCTTATACACATTT
>JAGPES010000138.1 GCA_018057015.1 Pseudomonadales bacterium
AACCAGCACCTCGAGCAGCGTGAATCCGCCTTGCCGGTGCGGCGATATAGTCGCTACGAGCCGCATGCCGCTGCCTACTCTGCGCCCAGGCGCGCGACAGCGACGGCGCCGGTGAGCCAGTCGACGGTGACCTGGAAGACGACGCCCTCGGCACCGAGCTCGATCGAGCCGCCGCTGGACGAGCCGTCGGGGTAGAAACGGATCGCCGCCAGGTCGCCGCGCACCTCGCGCTCCGTCGTGTTGACCAGCACGTCAGCCTCCTCGGGCAGCCGGTAGCGCCGGCGGCGCGTCTCGAACACGTAGGACTTGTCGGCGGTATCCACCCAGAGCGCGACGCTGCGCCGCCCGCTCACCGCTTCCGAGCGCGCCCAGCGCAGCCCCGTGGCCAGGTCGCGCACCGATGACTGCAGTTGCGAACCGACGCCGCGCGAGAGCAGGGGACCCACGGTCGTCGCGGCCAGGGCGAGGATCATCATCACGACCAGCAGCTCGATCAGGGTGAACCCACGCAGCGCGCGCATCCGCACGTCGCGCTCACTCCCAGCTGACGACGTCGGCGTCATCCTTCTCGCCGCCGGGGTTGTTGTCGGCACCGTAGGAGAACAGGTCGAATTCCCCGTATTCGCCCGGAATGCGGTAATGGTAGTCGCGGCCCCACGGGTCCTTCGGCACGCGCGGCTTGCTGAGGTAGGGGCCGTTCCAGCCGACCACGCCCTGCGGCTCCTCGACCAGCGCCAGCAGGCCGGCTTCCTGCGAGGGGTAGTTGCCCACCTCGAGCTGGTACATGTGCAGCGCGTTCACCAGGTCCTCGATCTGCACCTTCGCGGTGTCGCTCTTGGCACCGCCGACGTACTTCATGATGCGCGGACCCACGATGCCCGCGAGCATGCCGAGGATGACCAGCGCCACCAGCAGTTCCATCAGCGTGAAGCCGGCGGCACGTTTGATTCGGGGGGAATGTCTGTACATGCGCGAAAGCTCCTTCAGTAGACCAGTTCATTGACCGACATGATCCCGACCATGATCGAGACGATGATGCCGGCTATCAGCACGCCGAGCCCGAGGATGAGCGCCGGCTCCAGCAGTGCCAGCAGCCGCTTCACGGCGCCGCTGACTTCCTCGTCGTAGATGGCGGCCACCTTGAGCAGGATGGGCTCGAGCTGTCCCGTCTCCTCGCCGACCTGGATCATGTGCATCGCCAGCGGCGGAAAGTGGCTGTTCTCGATCAGCGCGTTGCTGAGCAGCTTGCCTTCCTTGAGCGCCGCCACCCCCTGCTCGAGATCCGCGCGCAGCGTGCGGTTGCCCACGGTCGCGAGCGCGATGGCGAGCGCGTTGACCAGCACCACGCCGCCCTGGAGCAGGGTGCCCAGCGTGTGCGCGAGGCGTGCCGTCTCGACCTTTCTCACCAGGTCGCCGGTGAGCGGTATGGTCAGCAGCTGGCGGTCCAGGCGCTCGCGGAATTCCGGCCGGGCCAGCAGGTTCATGAACCCCGCGACCGCGCCCCCGATCAGCAGCAGCAGCAGCCACCAGTAGCTGCCGACCCAGCCCCCGGCGGCCATCACCACGCGGGTGGGCAGCGGCAGCGTGCCGCCCATCTCGTCGAACATGTCGGCGAACTTGGGCACGACGAAACCGAGCAGGATGATCAGCGAGCCGGTGGCCACCAGCAGCAGGATGGCGGGATACATCAGCGCCGAGCTCACCGTGCTCTTCAGCGCCTTGGTGCGCTCCATGTGCTCGGCCAGCCGCGTCAGCGTCGCCTCGAGCGAGCCGCTGGACTCGCCCGCGCGGATCATGTTGACGAAGAAATCGGAGAATTCCGGGTGTTCGCGGAAGGCATCCCCCAGGGTGCCGCCCGTGCGCACCCGCTTGCTGATCGCGCCGATGATCTCCTTCAGCCGCGCGTCGGTGGCCAGGCCCTCCAGCACCGCCAGGCTGCGGTCCAGGGGAACCGAGGACGACAGCATGATCGCCAGCTCGCGCGTGAACTCCGCGATCGCGTTCTGCCCACCGCGGCGCCGCGACAGCAGCCGCGCCAGCGTGTCGCCCGCACCGCGGCTGGCGCCGGAGGCGAGCGGCTCGATCGATACCGGGGTCAGGCCCTGGCGCGCCAGCTGCGCCGCCACGCGCTCCACGCTGTCGTGCTCGAGCTCGCCACGCGTGAGCTTGCCCTCGGCGGAAATCGCGCGGTACCTGAAGTGTGCCATGGCGCCTGCGTTTCCCCTTACTGGTGCGTCACGCGCAGCACCTCGTCGATCGAGGTGTGGCCGGCCAGGGCCTTGAGCACGCCGTCCTCGTACATGGTGACCATGCCGTTGGCGCGCGCGGCCTTCATGATCACCTCGGCGCTGGCGTGCTCCAGGATCAGATGGCGGATGCTGTCGTCGACCAGCAGCAGTTCGTGCACCCCCATGCGCCCGCGGTAGCCGGTGCGGGCGCAGGCCTCGCAGCCGGTCGCCCGCCAGACGTGACGCGATCCGGCACGCCCCACCAGGGCGGCGATGCCCATGTGCTGCACTTCCTCGTCGGTGAGCTCGCTCTCGCGCCGGCACGCCGGGCACAGCACGCGCACCAGGCGCTGCGCCATGATCGCGTTGACCGTGGAGGTGAGCAGGTAATCCTCGAGCCCCATGTCGAGCAGGCGCGTGACGCCGCTCGCGGAATCGTTGGTGTGCAGCGTCGAGAACACGATGTGGCCGGTCAGCGCCGACTGGATCGCGATCCCGGCGGTCTCGCGGTCGCGCATCTCGCCGATCATGATCACGTCGGGGTCCTGGCGCACGATCGAGCGCAGCGCGTTCGCGAAATCGAGCCCGATCTTCGGCGCCGCCTGGATCTGGTTCACGCCCGCGATCTGGTACTCGACCGGATCCTCCACCGTCATGATCTTGCGCTCGGGCGTGTTCATGCGCGAGAGCACGGCGTAGAGCGTGGTGGTCTTGCCGCTACCGGTGGGCCCGGTCACCAGGAAGATGCCGTTGGGCCGCGCCAGCACCGACTTCAGGTCCGCCAGCACCTTGCCGGAAAGGCCGATGTCCTCGAGGTTCAGGTTCAGCGTCTGCTTGTCGAGGATACGCATCACCACGCTCTCGCCGTGCAGCGTGGGCACGGTGGATACGCGCAGATCGACTTCCTTGCCGCTGATCTTCAGCTTTATGCGCCCGTCCTGCGGCAGGCGGCGCTCGGCGATGTTCAGCCGCGACAGGATCTTCACGCGCGAGATGATCGCCGGCGCCATGCGCGCCGGCGGCGATTCCACGTCCTGCAGCACGCCGTCGATGCGGTAGCGGATCTTCAGCTCGTGCTCGTAGGGCTCGATGTGGATGTCCGAGGCGCGCGCCTCGAGGGCGCGGCTGAAGACCAGGTTCACGACGCGGATGACCGGCGCGTCGCTGGCCATGTCCTTGAGACGCTCGACGTCCTCGACGTCCTCCTGCAGCACCGTCTCGGACTGCACGCCGTCGACGATCTGGTCCATCGCCGAGCGACCGCCGCCGTACAGGCGCTCGTGCGCGTGCTCGAGATCCGAGACCAGCGCCAGGCGCGGCTCGATGCGTCGCTCGGTCGCGATCTCCAGCGCGCGCAGCACGTAGTCGTCGGCCGGATCGGCCATCGCGACCCGCAGGCACTCGCCGTCGTCGGCGAGCGGCAGCACGTTGAACTGCGCGAGGAACTCCCCGGATATGCGATCCTCGGCCAGCGGGACCTCGGGAAAATCGTCCGGCCCGATCAGCACGCAGCCCGTCAGCTCGGAGACGGCATCGGCGACCTCCCGTTCGGCCACCAGCCCGAGACGCACGAGAACCTGCCCCAGCGTGCCGCCCGAGATCGCCAGCACGCGCTCGGCACGCTGCAGGTCCGGCTCCGCGAGCTTGCCGCGCGCGACCAGCAGCTTGCCCAGCCCGGATGCCGGCTTGTCTTCGTTCACGTTCGCCGACTTATCCATCGCGTTTCTGCAACCAGTGTTTCAGACGAATTTTCCACGGGAGCGGAACACGGGCACCCCGTGCGGCCAGCCGTGGGTGCGTTGCGCCACGCGGCTCATCGGACGCGGGCGCCGGTTCCCGCGGCTGGGCATCATACCGTTCACGCCCGTTGGCGTCAGCGATCCCGACAAGCCCGGGCTGCTCGCGCCGCTGTGCCATGTCCACCGCGTGGCGATACGGGGCGGGAGGATCGGCCGCCACGAAACGCTGGACCAGGGACTCGTAGTCCGGGTACAGCGCGGTCAGCGTCTTCATCGCCGCCGCCTTCTGCGCCGACTGGGTATCCGCAAAACTGACGCCGCCGGCATGATAGACGAAGGTGTCCGCGCACAGCAGGTGCCGCCATCCCCGGCGCGCCGCGCGCAGGCAGAACTCGTTCTCCTCGCCGTAGCCGCGGCCGAACAGCGCGACGTCGAACAGGCCCACCTGCTCCAGGCAGTCGCGGCGAATGTACATGCAGAAGCCCACGGCGGTGGGAATGACCACCGATGCACCGCGGTTGGTGTCGCGGAACAGCGCATCGAGCTCCGCAACCGACAGGCCATCCGGCAGGGCGTTGTCCTGGCAGAAGCGCGGATAGCTGCAGATGGTGGCGTTGTTGGAAAAGGGCGTCACCGTGCCGGTGCCGGCATCGCGCCAGGCGCACTCGCGCAAGCGGTCGAGCCAGTCGTTGGCCACGACCGTGTCGCTGTTCAGAAGGAGCACGTCGCGCGCGGGATGCAGCGCCATGCCGCGGTTCACCGTGGCCACGAAACCCAGGTTGGCGTCATTTTCTAGCACGGTGACGGCGCCGCCGAGTCCACGAAGGTATTGCGCGAGCGCCGGCTCGGGGCTGGCATCGTTGATCACGATGATCTGCGCCCTGGTGCGCACGCGTGAGTGCAGCACGCTCTCGATGCAGGCTCGCGTTTCCCCGAGGCCACGATAGACCGGGATGATCACGTCGACGCACGCGTCGCGCGCGTGCGCGGTGCGCGACGACGGCCGCGGCGCGGTGGGCGTGTCGTATTCAGGCGCAGACATCGTCGCTTCCCGCGTCCTGCACGCGACATTCGAGCGCCTCGAGCGCCATCCATCCCGTCAGCGCGGGATCGGCCTGCGAGCGAAAGTGCAGCGCGTCGTGTATCCAGTGATGTTGTACGTGTTTTTCCTGCGAACCCGCCGCCATGGCGACACCGATGCTGTAATCGCCGCTGGCGAGGTGCGGCATGCGGAACGTGAAGCGGACCTCGACGCTCGCTCCCGCCGCGACGCGCGTCCAGCCGGGCAACAGCTTCAGCGAGTTCTCGCCGAACAGGTACTGCCCGAGGCGGTCCTTCACGAAGAAGCCCACGATGGGATCGTGAATATCCTCGCCGGCGCGGCAGCGCACGCGCAGCTGCACCGGCTGCGCCGCGAGCAGCAGGGTGAGCGGCCGGCCCGCCGCATCCAGCAGCTCGGCCTTTTCGATCCGCGCGCGACCGGTGCCGAACTCCTCGCGCGCGCGCGAGCCGGCGATGTTCGCGCCGCTGGCATCGGTGTCGCTGTCGGGGTAGAACGAACCCAGGTAGGCCTCGCAGACCTCCTTGGCCGGCCCCTGCCGTGCGATGCGACCACGGTCGAGCCAGATCGCCCGGTCGCACAGGTTGATCACGGAGTTCACGTCATGGCTCACGAAGACCAGCGTGCCGCTGTCCTTGAAGCGCTTGAGGAAGCGCATGCACTTCTGCGTGAAGTACACGTCACCCACCGCCAGCGCCTCGTCGATGATCAGGATGTCGGCGCGCACGTGCGCGATCACCGCGAACGCCAGGCGCACGAACATGCCGCTGGAATAGGTCTTGACCGGGTGGTCGATGAAATCGCCGATCTCGGCGAATGCCAGTATCGAGGGCATCGCGCGCTCGATCTCGGCGCGGTCGAGCCCGTATATGGCCGCGTTCATGTAGACGTTTTCGCGGCCGGTGAACTCCGGGTTGAACCCCGCGCCCAGTTCCAGCAGCGCCGCCACGCGACCGTTCACCGTGACCTCGCCCACGCTGGGCGTGAGCGTCCCGCAGATGATCTGCAGCAACGTTGACTTGCCGGCGCCGTTGCGCCCGATCACTCCCAGCGTCTCGCCCCGCCCGACGCCGAAGCTGAGCGCGTGCAGCGCATCGAAGGGCTGGCAGCGCGCCTCGCGCAGCCCGAACAGCTGGTGCAGCAGGCGATCGAAGGGGCGCGCGAAGATGCGGTAGCGCTTGGCCACGCCCTCGACCCGGATCGCGACATCAGAGGACATCGGCAAAGCCCGGCTGCGTCCTGCGGAACACTTTCCAGCCCGCGGCCGCCACCAGAAGCGCAACAACCGTGAACTTCGACAGCGCCACCCAGTGCGGCATTTCGCCGCTCAGCACGATCGCCCTCGTCTCGCCGATCACGTAGGTCAGCGGGTTCAGATACAGGTGCTGGCGCAACGATTCCGGCAGTGCCTCCACCGGGTACAGCACCGGTGCCAGGAACAGCATCATCGTCGACACCACCGGCAACACCTGGGAAAGGTCGCGCAGGTATACGCCCAGTGCCGCGAAAAACCAGGTGATCCCGAGCACCAGCAGCACGAACGGTGCCAGAACCAGCGGCAGCAGCAGCACGGCAGCATGGACCTGCTGCTGGTACAGCCCGGAGCAGACCAGCAGCACCAGCAGGCTGATGAACATGTGGAACATCGCCGCGAGCACCACGACGGCCGGGATCATCCACAGCGGAAACACCACCTTCTTCACGTAGCCGGTGTTCTCCGCGATCACGCCGGGCGAGCGGGTCATGCACTCGCCGAGGAAGGAATGGGCGATCACGCCGGCGAACAGGTTGAGCGCAAAGCTGGCGTTGTCGTCGCCGCCGGTCTGCCAGCGCACGCGGAACACCACGCTGAACACGAAGGTGTAGACCGCGAGCATCACCAGCGGCGAGGCGAAGGACCACAGCAGCCCCATCATCGAGCCGCGGTAGCGGCCGACAATCTCGCGCCGGCTCATCTGGTAGAGCAGGAACAGGTATTGCCTGAGCATCGTGAGTATCGTGGGCATCGTGGCGCCGCGCTCAGCGGTAGTAGGAGCTGCGCAGCGCGAGGAACGGCCGCTCGATGACGTGATAGGACAGCGCCGC
This sequence comes from Pseudomonadales bacterium, assembly GCA_018057015.1. Classification (GTDB taxonomy): domain Bacteria; phylum Pseudomonadota; class Gammaproteobacteria; order Pseudomonadales; family UBA5518; genus UBA5518. The sequence continues at coordinate 7,113 of JAGPES010000138.1, forward strand.
CAGCAGCAGCGTGACCGGCGTGGCGAGCAGCAGCGTGGTGAGCAGCGCGTCGACCACCGGCCCGGTGGCGAAATCCAGGTACCAGCCCTTGACCGTGATGATGTAGATCACGACGAAATGCAGCAGGTAGATCGAGTAGCTCACGATGCCCACCGATGCGATCAGCCGCGACAGGCGCGCCGGGACCAGGCGCGCAAAGCCGAGATAGGCCACGAGGAACGCGGCCCACAGCGCGCCCTCGACGGTGCCCCAGGCGATGCGCAGCGCATTGTCCAGCGGCCAGCCGCCCGCGCGGTGGAACAGCCAGATGGCCGCGATCACCAGCGCCGCGACCAGGGGAAAGATCCACGCGGGTGCCGGCTCGAACCCCTGGCGTGCACACCAGGCGCCGGCCAGCATCCCGAGCAGGAACTGGTCCAGCCGCCCGGCAATGGTGAAATAGGCGAGCTCGCGGATCTCGCCCGTGAGCAGCCAGGCAATGACCCGCCAGGCGAGCACCAGCACGATGAGCCCGAGCAGGTACCCGGCGCCACGATTGTTCAGGAACAGCAGCAGGAACGGGAACAGCAGGTAGAAGTGCCACTCCACCGCGACTGCCCAGAACATGCCCGACAGCGGCGAAAGGTCGAGGTGGCCCGGCATGTTCGCGAAGCCGAACACCGTGGTGAGCAGCGCCGGCCAGCCGAAGTGTTCCGGCATCGCCGAGATGCCGAGCACGATCAGCGCGATGAACAGCGGGTAGGTGCGCAGCAGACGGTTACGCAGGAAACCCCGGTAGACGACGTTTCGCCCCTTCGCGCCCCAGGTGAAGATGAAGCCGCTGAGCACCATGAACAGCGCCACGGCGGTGTGCCCTTCCACGACCACGGCGAGCAGCGGATTGCCGGTGGCGAGCCAGTG
>JAGPES010000137.1 GCA_018057015.1 Pseudomonadales bacterium
TCGGCGTAGATCGCGGTGGCCATGCCGCCGAGGATGGAGAAGGTGGTGCAACCGTAGCGGCGGCAGATCTCCCAGAGCTTCGACTTCGTGAACTTGCGGCTGAACACGGCGCGGTAGCCGCTGTGCAGCGCCGGGCACAGCGCCGTGGTGAGCGCATTGCTGTGCGTGAACGAGAGCCCGGTGTAGGGGCGCTCGTCGGGCCGGTAGCCGAAGACCAGCCCCATGAAGCCCGTGCCACCGAAGCGCTGCGTGGTGCCGACGATGCCCTTCGGGTCTCCGGTGGTGCCGGAGGTGTAGATGATCTGCAGCGCCGAAGCCGGCGTCACCGGTGCCATGTTTACGGTCGGCACGTTCACGGCGAGAACCTCGCGGATCGGATCGGGTACGATCCGGCCACCCGAGGATTGCGCCGGATCGTCGCCTTCCTCCAGCGTCAGCAGCCACTCCAGGCGCGCGCAGGACATTTCGGCACGCCGCACTTCGGCGAGATTGTAGCCCGCGCAGATCACGCCGCGGCTGTCGGAGTTGTTCACCATGAACGCAAGCTTGTCGGCGCGCGTGCGCGGGTCGACCGGAACGAACACGGTGCCGGTCATCGAGGCGGCGATCATCGCCTCGACGAACTCCGGGTGGTTGCGCAGGGTGATCACGAAGCGATCCCCGGGCTGCATGCCGCGCGCGAGCAGCCATGCGGCGAGGCGGTTGGCGTTGGTGAACAGCTGCGAGTAGGTGCGCACCTCGTCGGCCGTGGCGCCGCCGTCGATGCTCCAGTGCTCGAAAGTGAGCACGTCGAGCTCGGGTTTCTGTTCCGCGCGCAGCGCGATCAGGTCGGCAAGGATGAATTCGTTGCGCTCGCGCACGGTGGCGGATCTCCGTTCGATCAGCGCATGGCGATCGTGATATTCATTACCGCGGTGTCGTTGCCGAGCGTGCCGCCGCCATTGTGGCACAGACCGACGCGTGCGCCCTCGACCTGGCGCGCGCCCGCGCGGCCCTGCAGCTGCCAGGTGATCTCCGCGAGCTGCGCGACGCCGGTGGCGCCCACGGGGTGACCCTTGCGCAGCAGTCCGCCCGAGGTATTCACCGGTATACGCCCGCCGAGAGAGGTTTCGCCGCGCTCGAGCACGCCCGCGATATCCCCGGCTGCGCACAGCCCGAGGCTTTCGTAGGTGATCAGTTCGGTGACGGCGGAGGAGTCGTGCAGCTCGACCAGGCTCAGGTCCCCGGGGCCCACGCCGGCCTCGTGATAGGCGTCCGCGATCGCGATGCTGCTGACGTTCTCCGCCGCGCCATCGGGGTGCTCGAAGTAGGAGTTCACCACCGAGGCGACGATGCGCACCGGCTTGTGGATGCCGAGTGCCCGCGCCTTGCGCTCGCTGACCAAAACTACGGCTGCGCCGCCATCCGCGAGCGGGCAGATCATCGGGCGCGTCAGCGGATCGACGATCACCGGCTGTGCCAGCACCTCCTCGACGCTGATGGCCTCGCGGAACTGCGCGCGCGGATTCAGGCTGCCGTGCACGGAATTCTTCGCCGAGACCATCGCGAAATGGCGCAGCTCCGTGCCGTGCGAGGCCATGAACTGGCGCGCCAGCACGCCGTAGAAGTCGGCGAACATCGAGCGCTTCGTGCCCGAACCCTCGTCCTGGCCCGCGGTGTTGGTGGCCATGAACCGGTCGCGCAGCTCGACATCGATGGCGCCGCTGAAGGCGCTGTAGGAAATCGCCTTGTTCTCGTGGAACAGCTTCTCGAAGCCCACCACCAGCACCACGTCGTAATAGCCCGCGGAGATCATCATCGCGGCCTGGTTCAGCGCCGTGGAGCCCGAGCCGCAGGCGTTCTCGATGTTGATGATCGGGAACTTGCCGAGCCCGATCGAGCTCAGCACCACCTGGCCGCGGATCGATTCCTGCCCGGTCACCAGGCCGGCCGCGCAGTTGCCCACGTAGGCGGCTTCGATCTCCGCCGGACTGATGCCGGCATCCTGGATCGCCTCGAGCGCCGGCTGGCCGCCGAGCCACTTGATGCTCTTGTCCAGGTGCTTGCCGAACGGGGTCATGCCCACGCCGGCGACGATTGCGTTCACGCGCATCGGAGATTACCTCGCAGGTTTGCAGCGATCGTTACGGCGGCAGCACGGGTGGCTGCCGCAAGGCGCCCCTGGCGTCTCACCAGCCGGCCTTGGGGTCGTCTTCGGTGGGCACGATGAGAGCTTCGTCGTTCCACAGCTTGGTCTCGACATTGGTCGCGCGAGCCAGCGCGCGCAGCTCCGCGTCGCGCCAGGGCAGCGGCGCCGGCTGCTGGATCAGCTTGTCGCGCTCCAGCTCTGCGACCACGGCCGGGTCGGAACGGAAGCCGTTGCCGTATTCCATTTCATGGAACAGTTCCTCGAGCGGCGGCTTGTGCGTCTGTCCGCCCGCTTCCCACGATTCGGCCGGGTAGCCGATGGCCTGCAGCACCAGCGGCACGCCGGATTCGGGGATCTTCAGCTTGCGCCCGACCCGTCCCAGGATCGGCCCGCCCATCAGACAGGAGCCGAGCCCCTCGTCATAGGCAACGAGCGTCGCCTGCGCGATCGCCTGACCGCAGTCCATGATCGCGCCCGGCGTGTTGCCGGTCATCAGCGGATCGTTGAGCAGGAAGCCCGGCGCCAGCTTCTTCTTCACCTCTTCCTTGGTCTCCTCGATGTTCACGCCCATGCGCCGCGTCTCGACCAGTTCCGAGACCGTCTCCACCCAGTGCGCGCCCTCGTATGCCATGGGTTCGTTGTACCAGAGGATGAACACCGGCGCGGTCTGCATCTGCTGATAGCTGATCGGCAGCTTGATGGATTTGAGCAGCTCGGGCGCAGCCTGGTCGCGCCATATCACCACCGCGCGGACGTTCATCACGTTGCCGGCGCAGGAGGCGCGCCGCGCGGCCTCGAGCATTTTCTGGATCTTCTCGCGCTCGACGGGACGCCAGGAGGCGAAGATGCGGATCGAGCGCCTGCGGCCGATGACTTCCTTCAGTTCCATTCGGGTTCTCCTCGGAGTTGTAACAGTGTGGCAGCAACAGATGTCAGAGGCGCGACGCGGCCATCAGGCCCAGCATGCTGTTCTCGCCGTCCTCGATCAGCGAGGCGCGCGCATCGCGGAACAGCTTCTCGGCGAGGTATTCGTGCGTGAGCCCGTTACCGCCGAGGGTCTGGATGGCGTCGTGGGCGATCTCGAAGGCGGTCTGCGTCGCGAGGACCTTGGTGGCGGCCGCGTGCTGGAATGGCACGCCGCCGGGCAGGGTGGCATCGGCAATCGCGACGCGACGCACCAGGGCGCGGGCGGCCTCGAGCTTCTGGAACATGCCGAAGAGGCGGCTTTTCACGTTCTGGTGCTGGATGATCGGGACGCCGCCCTGCACCCACTGCCTGGCGTAGTCGAGCGCGAGATCGTAGGCCGCGCGCGCCACGCCGACGAACTGCTGCCCCATCGCGATATTGGCGCCCTTGAGGTTCATTTCCCACACGAAGGGGTAGGCTTCAGGCCCCTGCGCGAGCATGAACTGCGCCGGCACCTCCACGTTGTCGAAGAAGATCTCGCCCTGGTTCAGGGCGCGCTGGCCGATTTTCTCCAGCGGCTTGCCCTTGCTGACGCCGGGCAGGTCGAAGGGCATCAGGAACACCACGCCGTCGGCGAGTCCCACGGGCGAGTTCTCGAACGTGGCGAACACGATGCCCGAGCCGGCCAGCGTGCCGCCCGATACCCAGGCCGCCTTCTGCCCGTTCAGCACGTAGTCGTCGCCATTGCGCCGGCACTTCAGCACCGGCTTGATGCGTGCGTCGCGATAGGACGGTTCGGTGAAGGCGACGATGTCGCTGCCGTGGCCGGGCTCGGTGAGTGCGAGGCAGCTGACTTCGTCGCGCTTGCTGAAGAACTCGTGCAGGTCCTCGCGGCCGAAGGAGCGGGCGATCTGTGGCGCGATGTTCAGCAGGCCGCAGGTGATGAACAGGCCCACGTCACCGGCGCTGAGTTCCTCCAGCACGATGCAATGCAGCAGCGCCTTCTGTTCCGGCGTGAGCGAGGGGTCGTCGACCGAGGCGCCGCCGGCGAAGCCCAGCGCCTTGAAGCCCTCCAGGACGTCCCACAGCGGCGAGCCCCTGGCGATCACGGCTTCGGCCGACATCCGGTCCAGCGCGATGCCCGCGGGGCGCATTACTTCGGTCGCGAAGCGGCGGCAGGTGTCGCGGATTGCCCGCATGTCATCAGTCAGTCCAGGATCGAGATCGAAATCCATCGGGCAGCCTCGCCGGTGTCGCATGTCGTGGCGGCATTGGATCAGCCATTAATCAACTCGTCAATAGATTATCAGGACTCCCGCTCCCCACTTTGTGCCGGGGTCTGCGGCGTGCGCAGCAACCGGGCGCGCAGCAGCAGTTCGAAGGCACGCACGCGCGCCGCGAACTGGTCCTCGTCGCCGTCGGCTTCATGCGAAATCGAGAGCCCCATGGTCAGCGTCAGCAGCAGGCCGGCGGCGTCGTCTACGCTGACGCCCTCGGCCAGTTCGCCGCGCGCCGCGGCGCGTTGCATCAGCTCGCGGAAGAACGCGGGGAAAGCCTGGGCGACATCCGCGCGCAGCCATTCCAGCTCCCGGTTGTGGCGTATCTCGGCGGCGGCGTTGCCACCGAAACGGATGATCCCCGGCCAGTCGCGCGACAGCCCGATCACCCGTTCCAGCCCGAGGCACAGCTGGTCGACGCAGCTGCGCCCGGCGGCCTCGGCGCTGGCGGCACGGTAGGTGTCGACCAGCGCGAGGGTGCACTGGCGCAGTGCCTCCTGGAAGATCGCGGCCTTGGAGTCGAAGTAGTGGTACAGCGAGCCGCTGGTGATGCCGGCGGTCTGCGCGATGTCGCGGTTGCTGGTCTGCGCGTAACCCGAGCGCGCGAAACAGTACACCGCAGCGCGCAGGATGTTCTCGCGCGTGAGCGTGGCCACGCCGCTGCCCTCGGGGCGGCCGCGGCGACGCGGTGGCACGGCGTCGGATCCCGTGGCGGCCTTCGTCATTCCGGGTTCCGCGCCGGCTGGAGCACATGCTCGACGAAGTAGCGCAGCGAGGCCCAGGCCGCGTCGAGCGGTACGCCGCCGGCGAGCGGGTGCAATACGACGTTGTGCCTGGCGCCGTCATCGAGCAGGGCGCGCGCCTCGCCCGCCGTCATGATCGCGAAGCGTCGGCTTCGCCGCACGTCTTCGATCGTCGCCGTGATCCCTTCGCCGGGACGCCGCACGCCCTCGACCTTCCAGCTGTCGTACTCCTGCATCTCGCGCAGGAAATACGGGCCGAGGCGTTCCCAGGCCTGCTCGGGTTGCGGGTCCACGAAGAGCATCGTGTTGCCCGCGCCGGGGCGCGCGACGAAGCCCCGCTTGCCGTGATGCGCCAGTGCCTCGCGGTAGACCTGCTCCAGCGCGGGATCCTCGAGCGGCGGATAGAAGGGCAGCCCGAAGCGCGCGGCGCGGCGTGCGGCCACGGCGCTCATGCCCCCGACGAAGAACAGCGGGTGCGGGCGCGACTGCGGGACGGGTGTCACGCGGATCCGCCGCCCCTTGTAATCGAAGGGTTCGCCGCGCCAGGCCTTCAGCAGGGTGTCGATCACCTCGTCCATCAATCGGCCGCGTGCGCTCCAGTCCTTGCCGACCGCGTGGTATTCCTCGGGCCGGTAGCCGCTGCCGGCCACGAAGCTGAAGCGTCCGTCGCTGATCAGGTCCAGGACAGCGATGTCCTCCGCCAGGCGCACGGGATCGTACAGTGTCACCAGCAGCGCCGTCACGCTGATGCGCACGCGCTGCGTGCGCGCCGCGATGGCGGCCGCCATGGTCAGCGGGCTGGGCAGCCAGCCGTTGGCGGCGCCGTGATGCTCTTCCAGGGCGACTGCGTCGAAGCCGTGCGCGTCGACGTAGGCCGCCATGTCCAGTGCCGCCCGGTAGCGCTTCGCCTCGTCGCGCGGGTCCGGCTGCAGGCCGGTCATGTTCAGGCGCAGGGCGGTAGTGAACGACATGGGCGTGGGTGTCCTTCGCGCAGACCGTGATCAGTCGACGTATTCGTGCGCCAGGCCGCCAAGGACCGCGAAGAACTCCTCGCGGATCTGCGCCAGGATCTGCGCCACCGGCTGCACGCTGTCGATGCGACCGGCAACCTGTCCGGTGAGCGGCACCGCGGCTTCCATGTCGCCGCCGAAGTACAGCGCCTGCACGTCGCCGAACTCGTTGAAGGTGTTCTCCAGCGTGCGCTCCATGCGGCTCGTGCGCGCCGTGCGCAGCGCGCGCAGCGCCGGGCCGTGGAAGCGGTTCAGGAACACGGTGTCGGTTTCCGCGGCCGCCACGATGGCGTCCTTCCAGTTGCGGTGCACCGGCGATTCGGCGGCCGAGACCATGCGCGTGCCCAGCTGCACGCCCTCGGCGCCGAGGGCGAAGGCCGCCGCCATCGAGCGGCCGTCGACGAAACCGCCGGCTGCGATGATCGGCACGTCCACTCTCGAGCGGATCAGCGGCAGCAGCACCATCGAGGAGACGTCGCGCGTGTTCTTGAAGCCGCCGCCCTCGGCGCCCTCGACCACGAGCCCGTCCACGCCGGCGTCCACCGCCTTCAGCGCGGCCTTCAGCGTGGGCACCACGTGGAACACGGTCAGCCCGCCGGCCTTGAGCTCGGCGGTATGGCGCTCCGGACTGCCCGCCGAGGTGGTCACGAACTTCACGCCCTGGTCGATCACGAACTGCGCGATGCCGGGATCGCGCACGAAGGCCTGCGCGATGTTCACGCCGAAGGGGCGGTCGGTGAGTTCGCGCATGCGGCGGATCTCGGCACGGATCACGTCGAGCTCGCCCGAAGACGTCTCGATGATGCCCATGCCGCCGGCGTTGGATACCGCCGAGGCCAGCGGCGCGCGCGCTATCCAGCCCATGGGGGCCTGGATGACGGGCATCTCGATGCCGAGCATGGCGGTGATGCGGTTGCGCAATTGCATGGCGTGACCCTGGCCCGGCGTGATGATCGGGAATTCGCGGATCGGAGCATATCCCCGGCTCTCGCCGTCGCGCAAACGTGTTGTCGGCGCTGCCCTGTGGCATGATCTGCGCGCCATCGGGCGCTGACGAGGGAGGCAGATCATGGCCGGGGACGCATTCATCTGTGATGCCGTGCGCACGCCTATCGGGCGCTACGGCGGCGTGCTGGCCGGCGTGCGCACCGACGATCTCGGTGCCGTGCCGCTGCGGGCGCTGCGCGAGCGCAACGCCGGCGTCGACTGGTCGGTGGTCGATGACGTGTATTACGGCTGCGCCAACCAGGCGGGCGAGGACAACCGCAACGTCGCGCGCATCAGCGCACTGCTGGCGGGCCTGCCCGTGACGGTGCCCGGTGTGACGCTCAACCGCCTGTGCGGCAGCGGCATGGACGCGGTTGGTTCGGCGGCGCGCGCGATCCGCTGCGGCGAGGCCGCGCTGGTGCTCGCCGGAGGGGTCGAGTCGATGTCGCGCGCGCCCTTCGTGATGCCCAAGGCGGACAGCGCCTTCAGCCGCGAGGCGCAGATCTACGACACCACGCTCGGGTGGCGCTTCGTGAACGCGTTGATCAAGGCGCAATATGGCGTGGACTCGATGCCGGAGACCGGCGAGAACGTCGCCGCCGGGTTCGGCATTTCGCGCGACGACCAGGACCTGTTCGCGTGGCGCAGCCAGCAGCGCGCGGGCGCGGCGATCGCCTGCGGCTTCTTCGCCCGCGAGATCGTGCCGGTCAGCATCGCGCGGCGCCGGCAGGAGCCGCTGCTGATCGATCGCGACGAACACCCGCGCCCGGATACCACGCTGGAGGCGCTGGCCGGGCTGCCGACGCCGTTTCGCGACAACGGCACCATCACCGCGGGCAATGCCTCGGGCGTCAACGACGGCGCCTGTGCGCTGTTACTGGCCTCGGGCGATGCCGCGAGACAACACGGGCTGACGCCGCGCGCGCGCGTCGTGGCGATGGCGGTGGCGGGGGTGGAGCCG
>JAGPES010000139.1 GCA_018057015.1 Pseudomonadales bacterium
GCCGAAATCGGTCCTGGCGACCAACGGTTCGTCATCATGCGCCGCGTCGCTGCAGAAGCGTGCGGCGGTCGATCGTTCGCAGTGCGGATACCGCCTTCCCGGGTGTGTGTGAGAAATGCGGGCTAGCGAGCCCAGCCGCTCTGCAATGCGCGTGTCTCGGCTTTCGCGTCGAGCGGCGCATCCGCCACCAGGCCATCGACGAAATTATCGAAATCCTCATCCGTCTCCGCCGTCGCGGTCGCGTAGTGCGCGTCGCTGCCACGGACCTCGGCGGCGACCACTCTCAGGGTCTCCCAGCGCTCGTTGCGGCGGCACGCCAGGCCGCGCGCCGCGCGGATACCGGCGTCCACGCGAAACTCGCGGCAATATTCCTGCCGTGTCGACATGAAACTCAGCACGGGGGTGATCTCCACGTCATTGCCGTTCGCCGCGTAGGGTTCGTCGCTTCGCGCCCCCTCCAGCGCATGATGCAGGGCGCTGGAGGGGGCAATCGCTCCGGTGCGGACAATCTCCTCGAAGCCGGCTTCCCGGCCGTCGCGCGAATCGAGCTGAAATACGATTGCCAAGGCCAGGACCGCGCTCGCCGCCAGTGCCAGCGCACCCGCTCCCCGGTGCAACGGCCGGCGCGCAACGGGCATCATCGCAACTCCGGGCTCGCCCTTTTCCGGTGCATGTGCATCGGCGCGTGGCGGTGTCAGCAGCGCGAGTACCGCGGGAGGCAGCGGTTCGGCATCGATGGTGTTGCTGAACTCCGTGAGCAGCCGATCGACGCGGCGCAACTGCCGAAGCCTGGCGGCGAGCAACTCATCCGCGGCAATGGCGTCACGTACTCGTTCCATTTCCTCCGGCGCGAGTTCGCCGTCGATGTACGCGGACAGCATTTCGTTCGTGATCATGGCCCTGCCCCCGTGACCAGGCCGGCGCCGATCGGCACCGATTCCACGCGCAACGCCTTTGACAGGGCCGCGCGGGCCCGCGCGATGCGACTCATGATGGTGCCGATCGGCGTCTCGAGCACTTCGGCTGCCTGCGCGTAGGAGAGTCCCTCCAGCACGACCAGCGACAGTGCCGCCCGCTGCTCCTCGGGCAGTGCCTGCATCGCATCACTGATCTCCGCCAGGCCCAGCTTGCTCATCAGGGCATTTTCCCCATCGAAGGTTTGTTCCATTGCGCCCGATTCCTCGAACGGTACCGCCGAGCGGACCCGGCGGGCGCGGATCTCGTCGATCCACATGTTCCGGCAGACGCGAAAGGACCACTTGTCCACGTCAACCGCTTCCGGCACCCCCTTCACGAGCAGGCGCTCGAGCGTCGCCTGCAACAGGTCGTCGGCGTCGTGGCGGACGCCGGTCAGGGCATAGGCATAGCGGCGCAGCCGCGGCAGCAGCGCGAGCAGCTCCCGGCGCAGCGCGTCGGCGTTCATTCGTCGGTGTCCGTGGGCATTCGCGATGTTGCCATGCCGGTGCCGTTTACCTCGATGACGAACCAGGTCCGGCGTTTATTCCAGCTGGCGAGGGGAATTTTGCGCCGGGTTCATGCGTTTATGGATAAGGTAACATGGCGCAGCCTCGCCGCCCTGTTCGGATCCTCCGACACATGCGCGGTACCCTCCGGAGTCCCCCGGCGAATCATTGTCGATGCCAATGAACAGATTCCTCCCCGCCACTCTCTTCGGCCTGATCGTGCTTTCTGGTTTGCCCGGCCTGTCCTCGCAGGTCGGCGGTCCTGCGTCGGCGTGGGCCAGCGACGAAGCCATCGAAGACGCCATCCAGGAGCAAACGGAAGCCGAGATAAGCGAGCAGGTGGAGGACGAGATAAGCGAGCAGGTGGAAGACGCCATCGAGGAGGACATCGAGGACCAGGTCAGCGAGCAGGTCGAGCAGGAAGTCGATGCCGAGGTCGAGGATCGCGTGGAGGAGGCGATCCAGTCGGACGTCGAGGACCGCGTCGAGGAGGATGTCGAGGACCGCGTCGAGGAGGATGTCGAGGACCGCGTCGAGGACGATGTCGAGGACCGCGTCGAGGCTGATGTCGAGGACCGCGTCGAGGACGATGTCGAGGATAGTGTCGAGGAGGATGTCGAGGATAGTGTCGAGGAGGATGTCGAGGACCGCGTCGAGGAGGACGTCGAGGATCGCGTCGAGGAGGATGTCGAGGATCGCGTCGAGGAGGACGTCGAGGACCGCGTCGAGGACGATGTCGAGGACCGCGTCGAGGAGGACGTCGAGGACAGTGTCGAGGAGGACGTCGAGGACAGCGTCGAGGATGCCGTCGAGGGGGACGTCGAAGACTCCGTGGCGAACGCACTCGAAATCGACGTCGAGGACAGGCAGGAAAAAGAGATCGATGACGTACTCGAATTTCGATCCGGAGACAATCCCTCCGGGTCCGCGATGCAGGAACGCAGCCGCGAGCGGCTGCCTGCGCGCGACACGGCCGCAGCGACGTCCGCCGCGGAGCGCTTCGTCGAACTGGAACTGGACGACGAGGGCAACGAGTTCAGCCTCGGCGAGTGGCTGGTCATCGCCGCACGCGAGGATATCGTGGCCCTGGAGGCGATGGGCTATGTCACGCGGAACGTGGAGCTGCTCGAGGGACTCGACCGGGTCCTTGCCACCATGGAAGCTCCCGAGAGCTTCGATATTGCCAAGGCGCAGGCCGTGATCGGTCGCGCCGCGCCACGGGCGGAGGTTGACTACAACCACGTCTACCGGCCCGAAGCGCGGCAGCAGCCGCACGCCAGCGGGGGCATTGCGCCGCGCGCGTTGTTCCCCGCGGCGGCAAGCGCGGGGCCGGCGCCCGTCCCGATCGGCCTCATCGATACCGCCGTCGCAGCGGACCACCCCTCCCTGCGCGCGGCGCGCGTGCAATATCGGGACTTCACGCCCCCGGGGAGCCCGCAGCCCGTGGCGCACGGTACCTCGGTGCTGTCGATCCTGGTGGGCGAGGCGCCGGACTACCGCGGGTTGATACCGGGCACGGACGTGTTGGCGGGCGCAGTATTCTTCTACGGCCCCGACGGCGGGGAGATCGCCACCACCTCGAGCCTGGTACGCGCGCTCGACTGGATGAGCGTCAAGCGCGTTCCCGTCGTGAACATGAGCCTGGCGGGGCCGCAGAACGCCGTCCTCGCGACGGCCATCGAGCGCGCCTTCGACACCGGCACCGTGGTGGTCGCCGCCGTGGGCAATCGCGGCCCGGCAGCGCGGCCGCTATACCCCGCCGCCTACGAACACGTGATCGCCGTGACGGCCGTCAACGGTCAGCGCCGGGTCTACCGGCTGGCCAATCGCGGTCCGCACGTGGATTTTGCGGCGCCGGGCGTGAACGTCCTCCACGCCGACGGCGAGACGGGTTACCGCAGCTCCTCGGGCACTTCCATGGCAGCGCCATTCGTGACGGCAGTCATCGCCACGTCCTGTGCCGGGGTGCGGCCCATCGCGGCGTGCCTGAAGGTACTGCAGCGCAACGCCGATGACATCGGCGAGGCCGGCTTCGACCCGGTATTCGGACACGGCGTCGTCATGCCGCTCAGATCTTCAACCCCACCCTGAGGCCCGCGACGTGCTGGTCGTAGTCGGCTGACTCGAGGTTCGACGAGAAGCCGCCGTATTCATATTCGAGCACGGTGAAGAGCCTGTCGCCGAGCGGCAACTCGAGCTCCGCCTGGAAGCGGTTGCGGTCGTCGTCGCGATTCTCGCCGATGGCCGGCGTGGCTGCGGAGTAGTCGCGCTGCTCGTAGAGCCAGCCGAGCTTGAGCGTCGCATCCCTCGCCATGAACCGGAAGCGCTGCGACAGTCTCAGCTTGAGATTGTGGGAGCCGTAGTCGAACTGCGCGTCGTCGGCATCCTCCTCGCGGTAGCGGTAGCCGAAGACCACGTATCTGCGCACGCCGTTCAGGAACCAGTAGAGGTCCGCGCCGCCGGCGTGTGCCGTGGCGTCGCGTTCGTTGATCTCGTCGAAATCCTTGTCGCTGAAGGTGTACTCGGCGCGCGCGAACAGCTTTCTCCCGAAAAAGCGCGAGACGCTCGGCGATGCCTGCTGCGTCGTCATGTAGTCGTGGCCGCCGAGCCGGGTGTGGATGTAGCGGTACGCCATGCCGGCATCGACGGTGCCGAAATCCTGCGACACCTCGCCCGTCAGCAGATGATTCTGCAGGTCGAACTCCGGGAAATCGTCGTAGGAGGTCTGCGACAGCCCGTAGCCGAGCTGCAGGTCCGTGTTCTCGCCGAGCGCAAGCTCGTAGTCCAGGTCCGCATCGAACACCGCGGCCTGGTCGTCCTCGCCGGTGCTTTGTTCCAGGTCGCTAACCGATACGTTGCTGTCCGACTCGAGGCCGGCGCTGATCTCCAGGCTGAACGGGGAGGGCGCCTTGCCGGACTGCTTCACGGCCTTGCGCTCGGTCTTCTGTTCCGACTCCGCGAGCACCGCCGCCTGCGCCAGTGCGCCCTCGCTGCACAGCAGCGCCGGGATCAGGACAGCGAACGCCTTGCTCGATCGGGATGCCACGTCTCGTCTCCGGGTCGCGAAGCCGGGGACAGTTTACCCAATTGCGATCGGCAAGAACTGTACCCTTGGCCCGAATCGCGGCATCGGCGCGAAAGCGGGCCAGCGCCCGGTCGATTGCGACGATCTTCAGCGCGCTCCCGGCTCGCGCAGATCGGCGATGACCTGCGGCAATTCCGCCGAGGTGCGGATGCCCGCAGCGGCTTCGCAGACGCAGGACACCGAGTTGACCGCGCGGTGCGCGGTATAGCCCGGTGTCGTGGCAGCCTTGAGTTGCGGCGCCACCGTGAAGCGCAGGTGCATGTCCAGCGGAGCGTCGCCCTCGACCTCCACCCGCCAGCCATCGCCGCGCAGGTCCCAGTCCTCGTCGAGCTCACCGGTGACGAACCAGTTGGCCGTGAAGCTGATCAGCGGCTTGCCCCGGCGCATGCCGCAGACGGTGGTGCGCAGGGCCCCGACGGTGCCGGCCTCGATGACGCCGGCGGCGATCGTGGTGGTGCGCCGCGCCAATGCCACGTCGCCGCGGGCCTGCACGTCGTCGAATGCCAGGCCCACCGCCTCGGCCACCACCTGCAGCGAGGGGCCGAAGGCTTCGCGCAGGTGGTGCACGCGCCCGGCTTCGGCCTGCGGGTCCGGCGCCTGCCCGAAACCCATGATCCGGAAGATCATCTCCGGCGAGTCGCGCGCGCTGCAGTCGGCATACTCGCTGATGCGCAGGCAGTCCAGCCGGCGCTGGATCGACAGCAGCGCGAGCGGCACCGTTTCGGTGATGAAGCCCGGACTGCTGCCGGTGCTGTGAATCGAGGTGCCACCACGCCGGCAGGCGTCCTCGATGCGCCGGCGCAGGGCCGGGTCCATGCGGCCGGGAAGGTGGAACTCGGTGCGCGTGGTGACCACGTTGGTGCCCGCTGCGAGCAACCGGCACAGCTCGTCGACGTCGATTCTCTGCGGCATGTACAGCACGCAATCGGCGCCGAGCGCCAGGATGTCCTCGATGCTGCGCGTGGCGATCACCCCCGTGGGCGGCAGGCCGCAGAGCTCGCCCGCATCGCGGCCGGCCTTGGCATCGGAGTACACGTAGAGGCCGGCCAGCGACAGGCCGGGGTGCTCGATCACCGCGCGCAGGGAGCGCATGCCGATGTTGCCGGTGGCCCACTGCACCACGCGGTAGCCGCGCGCAGGCAGCGGTGCAGAGGCCGTCGATTCGCTCATGATGCTCTCCTGGGGTCCGTGGTCCGGTGGCGGTGATCGCGACCGGCGGCTCGTCCCGGCCTTGTTCGCGGCGGCGTCCGGGGAAACTATCGCACAAGCCGGGCAAACGGCGCAGCAACAGCCTGCCGTCGTGGCCACACACACCGGCTTGGCCGGCGAAGCAGCGGAGCGTCGAGCTCCGCGTCTATCGACTGGCGAGGCGCGGGGCGCATTGCCGTCCGTCCATGGTCTGTCCATGTTGCTTGCCGTGGACGGGGAATTGCGTGAGACTCAGGCATCCTGCATTCCCGATAACAAGAGGTGCGTCATGCGTTGCGATATCCGCCGGTCCTTTCGCGCGTCCCTTGCCCTGGCGAGCTTCGCCGTCGCGTCGGCCGCCTACGCCCAGACTCCTCCGGAGCGGCTGTTCCTGCAGCAGGTGTCCGATACCGGTGTCATCGTCAAGTGGCGCGGCGGCGATGCGCGCGAGGTCTGCTACAGCACCTCGATGTGGAACCTCTACATCAAGCCCTGGCGACGGTGCGTCGATGCGCTCGAGACGGCGGGAGGGCACATGGAAGCGCGGCTGACCCGGCTCGCCGCGAACTTCACCTATTACTACTCGTTGGGCGACTTCGTCAGCCCGACCCAGAAGTTCCGCACGGCGCCCGACTGGAACAAGCCGCCCCGTGACGGCAACACGCACCTCCTGATCGTCGGGGATTCGGGGACCCAGTCGGAAGGCGGGCATGACGGCGAGGCTGCCGCGGTCCTGGCCGGATTCAATGCCTACAACGCGACGCAGGGCAACAACGAGCCGGTGGACCTGTTCCTGGCGCTGGGCGACAACGCGTACCTGATGGGTACCGATGAGCAGTGGCAGGAGTCTTTCTTCGATATCTACCCGGATATCCTGAAGAGCGCCGCCGTGCTGCCCACCATCGGCAATCACGAGATGGGATATGGAGCGCTGTCCATCTGCCTGCTGGCACCGGCGGCGTGCCAGGGTGATCCGCCCAGGCCGATAGACCCCGCCACCCCCGAGACGGTTCCGTTCGGGGGGCTGAGTTCGTCTTCCAGCCCGGCGGATTACGATGGCGATGGCGACCTGCAGCCCGATCCCGGCGGAATGCCCTACCTGGATATCTTCAGCCTGCCGACGGCTGGCGAGAGTGGGGGCCTGGCGAGCGGAACCGAGCAGTACTACTCGGTCGATTACGGCAACGTGCACATCGTGAGCCTCGACTCGCAGCTGAGCGCGCGCGACCCGGACCAGCGCGCGGCAATGAAGGAATGGCTGGTGGCGGATCTCGCCAACAATGATCGCGACTGGACCATCGTCATCTTCCACCACCCGCCATATACCAAGGGCGCCAACCACGACTCGGATGATGCCAACGGCGGGCTGGGCGTCGACCAGCCGGAATGGGACATGCGCAACGAGTTCACGCCGGTCTTCGAGGACTACGGCGTGGACGTCGTGTTCAGCGGTCACTCGCACTCCTACGAGCGCTCGTACTACCTGAGGGGACACACGGGCACATCGGATACCTTCGATGCGATGGAGCATGCCGAGCTGAATGGTTTCGGCGAACCCGCGCTCGGCTACGGCCAGCAAACCTATGACCAGGTCAGCGCCACCAGCGGCGGCGTCGATGATCGCGTCGTGTACACGGTCGCCGGGAGTTCCGGCAAGGCCGACAGGAGTTCGGGGGCCGTTGGCATAACCGATCCCGAAGAGTGGCTGCGTCACCCGGCCCACGTGCCGCAGGGTGCCGATTCCGCCTGCACCGGTGAGGGGCTCGACGGTTGCCGCAATGGACTCGCGCTGAAGGGCGCGGTGGTGGTGGATGCCTCCTTCTTCGAACTGACCGCGAAATTCATCGATGTCGACGGCAAGGTGCTCGACCAGTTCACGATCAAGCGTTGAGCAATTGCCGGGAGAAAAGGACGGGACGCGTGCGGTCCGTCTGCCTTCGCGTGATGCGCAAAGCGGCGCTTCCGGCCGTCACCGTTGCCCTGGCGCTCTTTAACCCCGGTGCGCTGGCGCATCCGGGCGTCGAGGAAGCGCTGCGATATTTCGACAGCCGGATCCAGCAGTCACCTCGCGATCAGTCGCTCCACGTGCAGCGCGGCGTCGTCTATTCGAACGATGGCCAGTACGAGAAGGCCAGGGCGGACTTTTTGCGCGCGGCGGAGCTCGGCGACCCCCTGCTGGTCAGCTTGCACCTCGGCGTGCTGCATTACCGCACGGGCGATTTTGCGGCTGCGCGGCGTTATTTCGATGCCTGTC
>JAGPES010000140.1 GCA_018057015.1 Pseudomonadales bacterium
TTCAGCCAGTCGCGCCAGGGCCGCGCCATGCAACTCCCGGTTCGCCGCCGCCACCACGAAGCCTCCGCCCGACGCGTCCTCGCCGTGGCGGCCGGTGACGACGCCGCCGGCGGCCTCGATAATCGGGATCAGCGGCTGGATGTCGTAGGGCTGCAGGCCTCCCTCGATCACCAGGTCGATGTGCCCTAGCGCCAGCAGGCAGTAGGAATAGCAGTCGCCGCCGTAGCGCATCAGGCGCGTGTGCGCCGCCACGTGCTCGAAGGCCGCGAGCTCTTCGGCGTTCGGGAAGATCGTGGGGTGGGTGCAGTAGAGGATCGCGTCGGCGAGGCGCCCGGTGGCACGCGTCTGCAATTGCCGGCGCTCGCCGCGTCGCCACCACCAGCCGCCCGCGGCGGAGCCGGTGAAGGTTTCCTCGAGGTAGGGCTGGTGCATCAGCCCGCCGATGCAGTGGTCGTGGTCGCGCAGTCCCAGCAGGATGCCCCAGGCCGGCACACCGCTGATGAAGGCGCGCGTGCCGTCGATGGGGTCGATGATCCAGCTGTAGCGCGAGTCGCCGTCCACCGTACCGTGCTCCTCGCCGACGATGCCGTGATCGGGGAAGCGCGCGCGGATGCGCTCGACCAGGAAGGACTCGACCTCGCGGTCCGCGACGGTCACCGGGTCGAAGCGGCCGTCGGCCAGCTTGTTCGCCACGTCCAGCGGCTGGCGGAAATGGCGCAGCGCGATGCGGCCGGCCTCCTGCACCAGTTCCCCGGCAAAGGCCAGCGCGGTCCCGACGTCGGTGTCGCTCAACGGGGAATCTCCTCGGGTTCACGCAGCGCGCCGCGCCACAGCAGCCACTGCGCCAGGTAATAGCTGAGCATGATCACGAGCCCGGACTGCGGCACCGGGGCGAGAAACTTGTTGATGGCGATCGTGGCGTCCGAGAACGCGAAGGCGAGCGCGCCGGCGAGGAGCATCAGCGGGCGGTCCGCGAGCGCGGCGCCGGTGACCATCGCGGTGATCGCGAGCATGTAGAGCGTCACCGGCACGGCCATCGCGCCCGCTTCGGGCAGCACCAGCCAGGCCAGCACGGCGGCCACCGGCAGGTAGCAGGCCGCCAGCCAGCGCCGGCGGCGATCCGGCGAACGGTGGCGCCAGAACAGCTGTGCATAGGCGAGCTGCGCGAGAAGGAAGCTGCCCAGGCCGGCGGTGAACAGATTGCCCGTCACGCCGTTCATGCCCAGCAGCCAGTCGCCGAGCGCGGAGAACAGCAGCGCCGCCACCATCCCGCGCCGCCACGCGCCGCGCATCAGCCGCACGCTCGCCGCCGCGAGCAGCAGCACCGGCAGCATCTTCACGATGGCGCCGGTCCAGCTGTCGTTGTACCCGAAGAGCAGCAGGTAGGCGACCGCGAGCAGTGCGTAGGCCGCGGTAAGGGCGGGAATCACGCTTTCATCGCTTGCGCGAGCAGGGGGCTCACGCGCTTGTCCCACGGTGCCGCGCGCTCGATCTGCGCGGCCAGGCGCAGCAGCGTCTTTTCGTCGCCGTAGCGCGCCGCGAAATGCGTGCCCACGGGGATGCCCGCCGCGTTCTCGTGCAGCGGCAGCGTCATCGCGGGCTGCCCGGTGGCGTTGAATATCGCGCTGAAATCGCTGTAGCCCACGGCCTTCTTGTAGAACTCCTCGGTCGGCATCACCAGCGTGACGTCGTCGACTTTCCACGGCGCGCGCGGCGCCATGGGCATCAGCAGCACGTCGATGTCCTGCATGAAGGTGTTCATCGTGAAGCCCAGTCGCTGCACGGACTGGCGCGCGGCCTCGTAATCGAGCGCGCTGATGGAGGGCGCCATCTTGTAGTAGCCGAGCACCACGGGCTCGAGGTCGTCGGGGCCGGGTTCGCGGCCCAGCTCGCGCGCGCGCTCGCGGATCTGCGAGCACACGCCCACGATGCTGAGGAAGCCGAAGCTCTCCATCAGTTTCGAGAACGGCTCCGGCAGCACGGCTTCGCGCACCTCGTGGCCGAGCGAGCGGCAGAGCGCCGCGGCCTTGCTCACGGCGTCGAGATTGTCCTGGTGCACGGGCGTGCCCATGGGCGAGGCCGTGATGAGGCCGATGCGCAGCTTGGCCGGCTCGCGCGCGAGCTCGCTCACGTAGCTGTCGGACGGCGCGGGTGGCCAGTAGGCCGCACCCGGCTCGGGGCCCTGTGTCAGGTCGAGCAGCAGCGCGGTGTCGCGCAGCGTGCGCGAGACCACGTGACCGCTCGAGAGCCCCGACCAGCCTTCGCTCTTGTCGGGGCCGAGCGGCGTGCGCGCGCGCGTGGGCTTCAGGCCGACGAGTCCGCACATCGCGGCGGGGAAGCGGATCGAGCCGCCGCCGTCGGTGGCGTGCGCCGCCGGCAGTATGCCCGCGGCCACCGCGGCCGCCGAGCCACCCGAGCTGCCGCCCGCGGAGTACTCGGGGTTCCACGGGTTGCGCGTCCTGCCCCACAGCGTCGAGACGGTGTTGGGAATCTGGCCGAACTCGGGCGAGGCCGATTTGCCGAAGATGTTCAGACCCGCGGCCTGGTAGCGCTGCACCACGGTGCTGGTGTGGTTGGCGACGCGGTCGGCAAAGAAGCGCGAACCGTTGCTGGTGATGGTGCCCTTCAGCTGCACGCCGAGGTCTTTCAGCAGGAAAGGCACGCCGGCGAGCGGTGCCTTCGGGTCGATGGACCGCAGCGCGGCGCGCGCCTCCTCGTAGTGCTTCAGGCACACGGCCGTGATGCTGCCGTTCACCGCCTCGGTGCGCGCGATCGCGAGCTCCAGCAGCTCGGCGGCCGAGACCTCGCCGCGCTTCACCAGGGCCGCGAGGCCCATGGCGTCGTGCGCCACATAGTCGCGGATCGCCATCTTAGAGGTGCCGGCGGCGGAGGCGCCGGGCGGGAACAGCGCCGCACCTGCCGCTAGCGTCGCGGCCCCGTGCACGAAGTCGCGGCGGCTGAGGGTGTTGTGCCTATCGGTCATGAGCTTCTCCAAAACGTTGCAGGTGAAAGTCGGTATTGCCGAACAGGGTCTCGATCGCCGTGAGGCGCTTGACGTAGTGGCCGACGTCGAGCTCGTCGGTGACGCCGATGCCGCCGTGCAGCTGGATCGCCTCCTGCCCGACGCGGCGCATCGCGCGGCCGATGCGGCTCTTCGCCGCCGAGACCGGGCGCGCGAGTTCCTCGCCGGCCTCGGCGGCCATCAGCGCCATCATCAGTATCGAGCGCGATTGCTCCAGCTCGATGAACATCTCCGCCATGCGGTGCTGCAGCGCCTGGAAGGAGGCGATCGGCACGCCGAACTGCCGGCGCGTCCTCGTATATTCCACGGTCTTCCACAGCAGGGCATCCATCGCGCCCACGGCCTCGGCGCAGACGCAGAGCGTGGCGCGGTCTGTCACGCGCGCCAGTGCGGCGAGCCCGATCGCGGTGGTGCCGAGCAGTGCGTCCGCCGGCACCTGCACGGCCTCGAGCGCGATGTCCGCGGCGCGCCCGCCGTCGATGGTCGCATAGCCGTGCGTGCTCAATCCGGCGCACCCGGGCGCCACGCAGAAGATGCCTATCGCCCCGCTGGCCTCGCGCGCGCTGACCAGGATGGCGTCGGCATCGGGTGCGTTCAGCGCCACGCACTTGCGCCCGCTGAGCGTCCAACCCTCGCCGCTGCGCGCGGCCGTGGTCGCGATGCGCGCCAGGCTGAAGCGGCTGCCGGGCTCGGCGAAGGCCACGGCGAGCTGCATCTCGCCGGCCATGATCGCGGGCAGCAGGACTTCGCGCTGCGCGAGGCCGCCGAGCTCGGCCACGAGCCCGGCACCGAGCACCACGGTGGCGAGGTAGGGCTCGACGACCAGTCCCCTGCCGAACTGTTCGAACAGGATCGCGAGATCCGTGAGGCTGCCGCCGAGCCCGCCGTCGTCCTCGCTCACCGGCACCGCCAGCCAGCCGAGTTCGGCGAACAGTTTCCAGTTCCGCGTGGAAAACCCGCGCGCGCTCGCCACGATACCGCGGCGCGTGTCGAAGGCGTACTGCTCGCGCACGAAGCGCTCCACGCTGTCGCGCAGCAGCTGTTGCTCGTCGCTGTAGTCGAAGTCCATCGCCTCTTGCCTCCCTCAGCCGTTGGTACCCACGCATAGCGGGCGGGCTTGCCTTGGCGCGGCGGGACCGTCTGTCGCCTGGATGGCGACAGTCGAGCCCACAGGGATGTGTTCACGGCGTGTCCCGACGGGCCAAGGCAGGCCCGCCCGCGTGCTATGGAGCACAACAAATGCCATCACAGCCCGAGTACCTCCTTGGCGATGATGTTGCGCTGGATCTCGTTCGAACCGCCGTAGATCGAGGCCTTGCGGTTGTTGAAGTAGATCGGCGCGGCGTTGGCCGCGGCGCCGGGGCCGACGCGATAGCCCTCGTAGCCGGCGTGGAACTGTTGCGGCACGAAGGGCAGGGCGTACCAGCCGGCGGCCTCGACCAGCAGCTCGTCGATGGTCTGCGCGATCTCGGTGCCCTTGATCTTCAGGATCGAGGACTCCGGCCCCGGCGCCTTGCCGATGCTGACGCTCGCCAGCGCGCGCAGCTCCGTGTATTCGAGTGCCAGCAGGTCGGTTTCGACCTCGGCCACGCGGCGCGCGTAGAAAGGATCGTCGAGCAGCGGCGCACCTTCGTGCGTGGTGGCGCGAGCGATCTCCTTGAGCTTCGCGAGGCGCATGCGCGACTTCGCCACCTGCGCTATGCCGGTACGCTCGTGCGTCAGCAGGTACTTGGCATAGGTCCAGCCGCGGTTCTCCTCGCCGACCATGTTCGCCGCCGGCACGCGCACGTTGTCGAAGTGCACCTCGTTCACCTCGGGCTTGCCGTCGAGCAGGCGGATCGGCGAGACCGTGATGCCGGGGGTCTTCATGTCGATCAGCAGGAAGCTGATACCCGCCTGCGGTTTCAGTTCCGGCGCGCCGGTGCGCACCAGGCAGAAGATCCACTCGGCCCACTGCCCCATGGTGTTCCAGGTCTTGGTGCCGTTCACCAGGTAATCTGCGCCATCGCGCACGGCGCTGGTGCGCAGCGAGGCGAGGTCGGAGCCCGCCTCCGGCTCGGAGTAGCCCTGGCACCACCACACGTTGCTCGCGAGGATGTCGGGGAGGAAGCGCGCTTTCTGTTCCGCGCTGCCGAAGGTGTAGATGACGGGGCCCACCATCGCGAGGCCGAACGGCACGATGCGCGGCGCGCACGCGAAGGCGCACTCGCTGGCGAAGATGTACTTTTGCACCGGCGTCCAGCCGGTGCCGCCGTACTCGACCGGCCAGTTGACGCCGGCCCAGCCGCGCGCGTGCAGGATCTTCTGCCAGCGCACGTGGTCCTCGCGCCCGAGGTGCAGGTCGTTCCCGACCTTGTGGCTGATGTCTGCGGGAAGCTGGTCGCGCAGGAAGGCGCGCACCTCGTCACGGAAGGCGAGCTCCCCGGCGCTGAATTGCTTGTTCATGTGCGTTTGGCCTCGGCGCGGTGCAGGGCATATTCGCCGCAGGCCTTGCGCAGATCAAGTAGGTCCCGCGTGGGTCCGGCTTCAGCCGGACACGGCATTCGTCGCGAAGCACATTTCCGGCCGAAGCCGGACAATGTTCGGCTGAAGCCGAACCTACGCCGAACCCACGACAGGGATTGTCCGGATAAATCCGGACCTACACCCGGTCGCGCGACGGCACCCGGTACAGCCAGGTGGCCAGCACCAGTCCGAACACCGTCAACGCGGCCTTCAGCCACGGCGGGTTCACGAAGAAAACTATCGACACGCCGAGCGTGCTGCTCATCAGCACGATCGCGACGATCTTGGTGCGCCACGGGATGCTGCCGTATTGCTGCCACTCGATGATCATCGGCCCGAACAGCGGGTGCGCCAGCAGCCAGTCGTGGAACTTCGTCGAGCCGCGCGCGAAACAGGCCGCGGCCAGCAGCACGAAGGGCGTGGTCGGCAGCACCGGCAGCACGATGCCCGCGATGCCGAGCGCGAGCGCCGTCACGCCCAGGCCGACGAAGAGGACGCGAACCGTGCGCGAGGCGTGTTCCACGGCGCTCACACCAGCCGGCTCTGCCGGTCTGCCCAGTAACGCTCGCGCAGCAGCCGCTTCAGCAGCTTGCCGGTCGGCGTGCGCGGCAGTTGCGCCTCGAAGTCCACGCTGCGCGGGCACTTCAGCCCCGCGAGGTGCTCGCGGCAGAACGCGATGAGTTCCGCTTCCAGTTCACGATCGCCACGCACGCCCGCAAGCGGCTGCACCACGGCCTTGACCTCCTCGCCCAGATCCTCGTTCGGCACGCCGAAGACCGCGGCATCCGCCACCTTCGGGTGCGTGATCAACAGGTTCTCGCATTCCTGCGGATAGATGTTCACGCCACCCGAGATGATCGTGTACGACTTGCGGTCGGTGAGGTACAGGAAGCCCTCGGCGTCCAGGTGGCCGATGTCGCCCACGGTGCTCATGCAGCCGTCGGGGGAACGCGCTTCGCGCGTGCGCCCGGGGTCGTTGAAGTATTCGAACGGGGTCACGGTGCGAAACCAGATCGTGCCGGGCACGCCGGTCGCGCACTCGTTCATCGCCTCGTCCAGGATATGGATCTCTCCGAAGAGCACGCGACCCACGGTGCCGGGATGCGCCAGCCACTCGGCGGAATCACAGGCCGCGAGGCCGAGGCCCTCCGTGGCGCCGTAGTACTCGTGGAGCACCGGTCCCCACCAGGCGATCATCTCGCGCTTGACCTGCGGCGGGCAGGGCGCGGCGGCGTGCACGGCGCACTCCAGCGAGGCGATCTGGTAACGCGTGCGCACGGCCGCGGGCAGCTTCAGCATGCGGCTGAACATCGTGGGCACGAGCTGGCTGTGGCTCACGCGGTGGCGCTCGACCAGCGCCAGGAACTGCTCGGGGTCGAAGCGTTCCATGATAACGGCGGTGCCGCCGCTGCGCAGCGTCAGGTTGACGGCCGCCTGCGGCGCCGAGTGGTACAGCGGCGCCGGCGAGAGGTAGACCATGCCCGGGCGGTGATGCCACATCGTGTGCAGTGCGCGAAACAGCGGCGTGAGCTCTTCGGGCGCGGCCTCCGGCAACGGGCGCAGCACGCCCTTTGGCCGCCCCGTGGTGCCCGAGGAATAGAGCATGGCGCCGCCGAGCGACTCGTCCGCGATCGGTGTGGCCGGCATGGCGGCGATCGCGCCCTCGTAGTCGACGAATGGCGCGTCGTCCGGGCCGGCATCCAGCATCAGCAGCAGTTCGAGGCGCGGGCACGCGGCGAACGCGGCGAGCGCCACCTCGCGTTGCGCGCGCGAGGTGATCAGCACGCGCGCGAGGCTGTCGTTCACGATGAACGCGAGCTCCTCGGCGTTGAGGTGCGAGTTGATGCAGGTGTAGTACAGGCCCGCGCGCTCGCCGGCCGCGCAGGCCTCGATGTAGCGCGCGTTGTTCTCCATGAAGATCGCGTAGTGATCGAGGCGCCGCAGGCCCTGGCGGCGCAGCAGCTGCGCGAGCCGGTTGGCACGGGACTCGAGCTGTGCGTAGCTCAGGGTCTCGCCGCTGCCGCCCATGATCACGCAGGGCTGGTCGGGATGGCGCTCGGCATGCGCGCGTGCGTACATGAAGATGTCCTATTGCGCGCGCAGCACCACGGGCTCGATCAGCACCGAGTGCGTGGCGTCGTTGAGGTAGACCTGCTGCTCCTGCACCGTGCACTGCAGGCGCATCGCCCTGTCGGCCAGTGCCGCCAGCGCGCGCCCGGCCTCGTACGGGATCGCGAGCACCGCGAGCGCCGGCAGGCGCGCCAGCGCCTCGCGGATCCTGTCCCACCACACCTCGACCCCGCGCCCGCCGTAGGCGATCACCACGATGCGTCCGGCGCGGCCCGCGGCACGTCGCAGGCGCCGCTCGTCGGGCAGGCCGACGTCGATCCACAGCCTGATCGCGCCGGTGGCGTCC
>JAGPES010000141.1 GCA_018057015.1 Pseudomonadales bacterium
GGGTGCCCGTCGACGGTTTCGGTGACCAGTTCGTAGGGCGCGCCGGCCTGAGTGAGCTGGTCGTAGGAGGCGTCGAATTTCTGCTTGACAGGGTCCACTGGCTTCTCCGGGGGGGAATCGCGGGAGGGCGTATTATAAGGACCCGGGGCAGCGCCACAAACCTCCGTGCGTCCCATTTGTAAGGTTGCCGGGGGCATCTGTTATAGTCCCCTCCGCCGATGCCGGCCATCAGCCAAAGATAAAGGGGAGCTCAGGCAGACGATGGATATCCAGGAAATTTCCGACCGGCTCGAGATCAATAACCTGTTGATCGACTACTGCAGCGCGGTCGACGCCAAGACCTTCGCGGATTTCGACCGGATCTTCACCGCCGAGGCGGTCATCGATTACACCGCGCTAGGCGGTATTCGCGGCAGCGTGGCCGAGATCAAGGAATACCTGGGGCGCGTGATGCCGCATTTCGGCGCCACGCAGCACCTGATCGCCAACAGCCGGGTTTGGGTGGAGGGCGACACGGCGCGCGCACGCACGATGTGCCACAACCCGATGGAGATCCCGCTGCCCGGGAGCGGCACCCAGATGGCTTTCTACGGCCTGTGGTACGTCGACCGCCTGGTGCGCACGCCCGAGGGCTGGCGCATCGCCGAGCGCGTCGAGGAGCGCAGCTACGATTTCAACGTGCCGGCCCGGTTCAGGTCGTTCGGCGAATAGACCGCCCGCAGCGGAGGCGAAATGCAATTCACGCTTTCGGTCGGCTTCTGTCCGGCCGACTGGTACGTTCCGCTGGCGCGTGCCGCCGAGGCCGCGGGCTGGGACTCGATCGCGGTGCCCGACGGCCTGTTCTACTACGAGAAGACCTCCGCGCCGTATCCGTACAGCGCCGATGGCACCCGGTTCTGGGCCGCCGACACGCCGTTCCTGGACCCGTGGGTGGTGATTGCGACGATGGCGGGTGCCACCGAGCGTATCCGCTTCTATCCGTCGGTGCTGAAGCTCGCGGTGCGCGACCCGCTGCTGGTGGCCAAGGAGTTGAGTTCCTGCGCGGTGCTGGCGGGCGAGCGCGTCGGTCTCGGGGTGGGGCTCAGTCCCTGGCCCGAGGATTTCGAGGTGCTGCGCGAGGACTGGGCGCAGCGCGGACCGCGCTCGGCGGAAATGATCGAGATCATCCGCGGCCTGCTCCAGGGCGGCATGTACGAGTACCACGGCCGGTTCTACGATTTTCCGCGCCTGCAGATCGCGCCGGTGCCGCGCAAGCCGGTACCGGTCTACATCGGCGGGCTCGTCGAGCCGGTGCTGAAACGCGCGGCGCGGATCGCGGACGGATACATCGGCTGGGAAAACCCGCGCTGCTCCCTCGACGACCTGGCGCAGATGATCCGCCGCATCGAGGGTTACCGCCGCGACTACGAGCGCACGGGCGCCTTCGAGTACAAGTTCACGCCGTACAGCGTCGCCGCGCAGACCCGGCAACGCCTCGCCGACATCGGCGTGACGGACCTGATCTGCTCGCCCTGGCTGGAGAGCCACGGTGCCGGGGCAGGATTGCGCGAGCGGCTGGATGCGGTGGCGCGCTTCGGCGACGCGATCATCGGCCGCTCACGCTGAGATCAACACGGAGGGAGATGTACCGATGAGACGATTTGAAGGCAAGGTGGTGATGGTGACCGGCGCGGGATCGGGCATCGGCAGGGCGACGGCAGTGCGCTTCGCCGCCGAGGGCGCGCGCGTCTCGGCCAGCGACGTGAACGCCGCGGGACTGGCCGAGACCATGGACCTGCTCGCTGGCACGGGTCATCACTCGCAGGTCCTCGATGTTTCCCAGGCCCAGGCCTGCCGCGACGCGGTGGCGGCCACGGTCGCCGCCTGCGGGCGTCTCGACGTGCTGTGCAACATCGCGGGCTTCGCCGGCGCCTACCACCTGCACGAGGTCACGGACGAGTTCTGGCAGCGGATGATCGCGGTGAACCTGTCGGGCGTGTTCTTCCTGTGCCAGGCCGCGATGCCGCACCTGCTCGAGACCCGGGGCAACATCGTCAACATGGCATCGAGCGCCGCCGTCGTCGGCCAGATCTACAACTCGGTGTACTGCGCCAGCAAGGGTGGCGTGAACCTGCTCACCAAGGCGCTCGCGGTGGAGTTCGCCACGCGCGGCGTGCGCGTGAACGCGGTGTGCCCGGGCGGCGTCAACACGCCGCTGGCGAAGAACTTCCGTGTGCCCGAGAACCCCGAGTTGCCCGTGTTCGGACGCCTGATGTCGCTGGTCCAGCCGGTCGCGGAGCCCGCGGAGATCGCCGGTGCGGTGGCGTATCTCGCCAGCGAGGAGGCGCGCTTCATCACCGGTGATTCGCTCACCATCGACGGCGGCCAGACCGTAAGCTGATGGCAGCCCGCAGACCTCCGCAAGCGCACTTCGCCGGGCGCTCGGTCCCGGGTTACTCCGACGAGCGCCTGCGTGACAAGCTGGCGCGCTACGCGATCGCCGCGGGGCGCGAGGTGGTCGAGAAGGCACTGTGGCTCTACTACGCCTCCCGTCGACCCGACGTGCCGCGCTGGGCCAGGCTCACGATCTACGCGGCGCTGGCCTATTTCATCCTGCCGCTGGATGCGATCCCCGACTTCGCGCCGCTGGCGGGCTACAGCGACGACCTGGCCGCCTTGTCCGCGGCGCTGCTGACGGTGGCGCAGTATATCGACGACGAGGTGAAGGAAAAGGCGCGGCGCCGACTGCAGAAGTGGTTCGGCCCAGCGAATACGCACAGGAAGGAATGACCCATGCATCCATCCGTGTACGCGAGAAGCCAGCCCGACAAGGCGGCCTACATCATGGCCGGCAGCGGTACCACCGTGAGCTACGGACAGCTGGAGGAGCGCAGCCGGCGCTGTGCGCAACTGCTGCGCGGCCTCGGGCTGGTGGTCGGCGACACCATCGCGATCTGCATGGACAACAACCCGCGCTATTTCGAGCTGTGCTGGGCAGCCCAGCGCAGCGGGCTGTACTACACCTGCGTGTCCAACCGGCTCACCGCGCCGGAGGTCGAGTACATCGTGCGCGACAGCGGCGCGCGCGTGCTGTTCCTCTCGGTGTCGCAGCGCGCCATCGCCGCCGAGCTGGCGCAGTCGCTCGACGGTGTCGAACGCTTCTCGGTCGACGGCAGCATCAACGGCTACCTCGACTACGAGAGCACCCGCGACCGCTTTCCCGCCGAGCCGGTCGCCGACGAGACCGCCGGCGCCGATATGCTGTACTCCTCGGGTACCACGGGCCGGCCCAAGGGTATCCGGGTCGCGCTGAGCGGGCTGGCGATCGATGCACCCTCGCCGCTGCTGCAGGTCATCGGCGGCTACTACGGCTTCGGCGAGGACGTGATGTACCTGTCGCCGGCACCGCTGTACCACGCCGCGCCGCTGCGCTTCTGCATGACCGTGCAGCGCTGCGGGGGCACCGTTGTCGTGATGGAGAAGTTCGATCCGGAGTGGGCGCTGGCGCTGATCGAGCAGTACGGCGTCACCCACTCGCAGTGGGTGCCGACGATGTTCGTGCGCATGCTCAAGCTCCCCGAGGAAACGCGGCGGCGTCACGACCTTTCCTCCCATCGCGTCGCGATCCACGCCGCGGCACCGTGCCCGCGCCAGGTCAAGCGCGCGATGATCGACTGGTGGGGCCCGATAGTCCACGAGTACTACGCCGGCAGCGAGGGCAACGGCCTGTGCGCGATCAACAGCGCCGACTGGCTGGCGCACGAGGGATCCGTCGGGCGGCCGGTCTTCGGCGTGCCCCACGTCCTCGACGCCGAGGGGCGCGAGCTGCCGCCGGGGCAGGAGGGGACGATCTATTTCTCCGACGGCGTGGAGTTCGTCTATCACAACGATCCGCAGCAGACCGCGCAGAGCAGGAACGCGCTCGGCTGGACCACGCTCGGCGACATCGGCTACCTGGACGCGGAAGGCTTCCTTTACCTGACCGACCGCAAGGCGAACGTGATCATTTCGGGCGGCGTGAACATCTACCCGCAGGAGACCGAGAACCTGCTGGTCTCGCACCCGAAGGTGATGGACGTCGCGGTGATCGGCGTGCCCGACGAGGAATTCGGCGAGTCGGTGAAGGCGGTGGTGCAGCCGGTCGACATGCGCGAGGCCGGCCCCGAGCTCGAGCAGGAACTGATCGACTACTGCCGCGCGCACCTCAGCCACATCAAGTGCCCGCATTCGGTGGATTTCGAGGCCGAGTTGCCTCGCCACGCCACCGGCAAACTCTACAAGCGCCTGCTGCGCGATCGCTACTGGACAGGACACGAGTCACGAATCGTATGAACAACGCAAGCAACACCCGCAGCCTCGAGGTCGACGGCAGCCTGCTGGTCTCCAATCCGGCCGACGCGGCCACGCTGGCGCGCGAGCTCGAGGACGTCGGCTACGACGGTGTCTACACCTTCGAGGGACGCCACGATCCCTTCCTGCCGCTGGCGGTTGCGGCCGGCAGCACCAGCCGCCTGAAGCTGGCGACCGGCATCGCGGTCGCCTTCGCGCGCAACCCGATGCTGCTCGCGAACCTCGGCTACGACCTGCAGCTGATGTCCGGCGGGCGCTTCATGCTCGGGCTGGGATCGCAGATCAGGCCGCATATCGAGAAGCGGTTCAGCGCGACGTGGTCGCACCCCGCGGCGCGCATGCACGAGATGGTGCGCGCGATCCGCGCCATCTGGGCCTGCTGGCAGGACGGCACCCCGCTCGATTTCCGCGGCCGGTTCTACACCCACACGCTGATGACGCCGATATTCGTGCCGGGCCCCAACCCTCACGGCCTGCCGCCGATCTACCTCGCCGGAGTCGGTCCGCGCATGATCGAGGTGGCCGGTGAAGTGGCCGACGGGCTGCTGGTTCACCCCTTCAACACCTCGCGCTTCGTGGCCAGCGAGGTCCTTCCCGCGCTCGAACGCGGGCTGGCGAGATCGGGCCGCACGGGCGCCGATTGCGACGTCTCGGCGCAGTTCATCGTGGCCACCGGGCTCGATCGCGAGGAGCGCGAGCGCAACCTCGCGCTGGCGCGCGGTCAGGTCGCCTTCTACGCCTCGACGCCGGCCTACAGGCCGGTGCTCGACTGCCACGGCTGGGGCGATCTGCAGCCGCGCCTGAACGCGCTGTCCAAGGAGGGCAAGTGGGTCGAGATGAGCGCCTTGCTCAGCGACGAACTGCTCGACGAGGTGGTGATCCACGGCTCGCCGGAGGAGCTCGGCGAGCGCCTGCGCGCGCGTGCCGGCGACTGGTGCGCTCGTGTGAGTCCGGTGATCTATGCCGGCGACCTCGAGGTGAGGGAGCGCCTGGTGCGGGCGATCAAGGGCGGATGAGCGACGGCACGACGGACGCCGCAGCGGCGGGACACGCGTCCACGGAGCAACCGATCCGGCACCGGCTCGCGGTGAACGGGCTGGCGCTGGTGGCCTACGAGTGGCCCGGCGCGGGGGACCCGATCCTGCTGGTGCACGCGACCGGCTTTCACGCGCGCTGCTGGCAGGCCGTGGTCGAGGCGCTGCCCGGCAAGCACGTCTACGCGATCGACATGCCGAGCCACGGCGGTAGCGCGCGCAAGCCACCGCCCTACAGCTGGCTGCACTTCGGTGACGATGTGCGCGGCGTCATCGACGCCCTGGGGCTGGAGCGAGTGCTCGGCGTCGGGCACTCGATGGGCGGGCATGCCGTGGTGCTCGCCGCCGCGGCACGGCCGGCGCAATTCCGCGGGCTGGTGCTGGTCGACCCCGTGATCGTGGCGCCGGAAATCGGGGCGCTCGTGGCCGGCGGCGTCTCCGCGGAATCGCACCCGATCCGCAAGCGCCGCAACCGCTGGGACTCGCCGCAGGAGATGTTCGACTCCTTCAAGGCGAAGGAACCCTATTCGCGCTGGGACCCGCGCGTCCTGATGGACTACTGCCGCTACGGGCTGGAACCGGCAGAGGGGGGCGGCTACGTGCTCGCGTGCCCGCCCGACCTGGAGGCCGAGGTCTACGCCGGCGCCGGGACCAGCGACATCTACGCGCTGCTGCCGCAGGTGCGCCTGCCGGTGGAGATCATCCGCGCACGGGCGCGCCGCCCCGGGGACAGTCTCTTCGATTTCTCCTCCTCGCCGACCTGGGAGCGCCTGGCACAGCAGTTCCCGGACGCGACCGACGAACAGCTCGCCGACTGCTCGCATTTCATTCCGATGGAACGCCCGCGCTGGATGGCGGAGCGCATCGCGCGCGCCGATGCGCGCATGCGGGGCACCGGAGACTGAGCGATGGAACTCTCGCTGTTTGCCCGGCGCTTCGGCGGCGACTCGGGCGTGATCGACCTGATGCGCGACCTCGGCGAGGCGGTCTCGATCCATCCCGACATGATCATGATGGGCGGCGGCAATCCCGGGCGTGTGCCGGCCGCGGAGCGGCTCTACCGCAAGCGCCTGGGCGCACTCCTGGACGACCCCGCGCTCGCGCACGCGATACTCGGCGTGTACCAGTCGCCCCGGGGCGACGAGCGTTTTCGCGCGGCGCTGGCGCGGATGCTGCGCGCGGAGTGCGGCTGGGAGGTGGGTGCGCAAAACATCGCGGTCGCCAACGGCAGCCAGTCGGCGTTCTTCGTGCTGTTCAACCTGTTCGCGGGCGAATTCGACGGCGGGCGGTGCAAGCACATCCTGCTGCCGCTGGTTCCGGAATACATCGGCTACCGAGAGGTGGGGCTGAGCGACGGCATGTTCCATGCCGGGCGGCCCGCGATCGAACGCTTGCCGGAACAGTTGTTCAAGTACGGCGTGGACTTCGAGCGCCTCGCACCCGATGCCGCGACCGGCGCGATCTGCGTCTCGCGCCCGACCAACCCGACCGGCAACGTGCTCGGCGATGCGGAGATCGCGCGGCTCGACGCGCTGGCGCGCGCGCACGGCATTCCCCTGATCATCGACGGTGCCTACGGCACGCCGTTCCCGCACATGTTGTTCACGGACGCGACGCCGCACTGGAACGACAACACGGTGGTGGTGCTCAGCCTGTCGAAGCTCGGGCTGCCGGGGCTGCGCACCGGGATCGTCGTGGCGCGCGAGGAGATCGTCGCCGCCTTTGCGCGCGCGAACACGATCCTGAGCCTCGCCTGCGGCAACACGGGGCCGGCGCTGGCGACGGCGCTGCTCGATCACGGCGAGTTGCTGCCATTGGCCCGCGAGCACATCGCCCCGTTCTACCGCGACAGGGCCACGCGCGCCCTCGATGCGCTGCGCCACGAGATCGCGGGGCTGCCTTGCCGCATCCACAAGGCGGAGGGCGCGATGTTCCTGTGGCTGTGGTGCGAGGGGATTCCCGGTGGCAGCCATGCGTTGTACCAGCGCCTGAAGCAGCGCGGCGTGCTGGTCGTGCCCGGGCGTGATTTCTTTCCCGGCCTCGCGGGCCCCTGGGAGCATCGCGACGAGTGCCTGCGCATCAGCTACGCGCAGGACGAGGAACGCGTGCGCGCCGGCATCGCGATCATCGGCGACGAGCTGCGCCGCAGCTACGGAGGCTAGGACATGTCGCGCGCCTTCCTCGATCATCTGGCCGCCGAGCTCGCGCAGATCGAACGCGACGGGTTGACCCGCCACGAACGCCGCATCGCGTCGCCACAGGACGCGGTGATACGCGTTGCCGGCGGCGCGGAGGTCGTCAACCTCTGCGCCAACAACTACCTCGGGCTCGCGAACCATCCCGCGCTGATCGTCGCCGCGCGCGAGGGACTGGAACGCTTCGGCTTCGGCATGGCCTCGGTACGCTTCATCTGCGGCACGCAGACACTGCACCGCGAGTTCGAAGAGCGGTTGAGCGACTTCCTCGGCACCGAGGACACGATCCTGTATTCCTCGTGCTTCGACGCCAACGGCGGGCTGTTCGAGACCATCCTGGGCGAGCAGGACGCGGTGATCTCGGACGCGCTGAACCATGC
>JAGPES010000142.1 GCA_018057015.1 Pseudomonadales bacterium
GGCCTGCTCGATCTGACCGACAACGTGGTCGAGGGAACGATCGTCCGGCCGCCCGGCGTGGTGTGCCACGACGACGCGGATCCGTACCTGGTGGTGGCCGCGGACAAGGGCACGGCCTCGTTCTCCGACATCGCCAACGAGATCTCGGCGCGCTACGGCTTCTGGCTGCGCGATGCCTTCGCTTCCGGCGGCAGCGTGGGCTACGACCACAAGAAGATGGCGATCACGGCGCGCGGCGCCTGGATCTCGGTGCAGCGGCACTTTCGCGAGCGCGGCATCGACGTGCAGACGCAGCCGGTCACGGTGGTCGGCATCGGCGACATGTCGGGCGACGTGTTCGGCAACGGCATGCTGCGCTCGCGCGCGATCAGGCTGGTGGCGGCCTTCAATCACCAGCACATCTTCGTCGACCCCGATCCCGACCCGCAGGCGAGCTTCGCCGAGCGCGAGCGGCTGTTCGCGCTGGCGCGCTCGAGCTGGGCCGACTACGACGCGGGCCTGATCTCGGCGGGCGGCGGCGTGTTCGCGCGCAGCGCGAAGTCGATCGCGCTCTCGCCCGAGATGCGCCGCGTGCTGGATACGCGGGCCGAGCGCCTGACGCCCGCGGAAGTGGTCTCGGCGATCCTCGCCGCTCCCGTGGACCTGATCTTCAACGGTGGCATCGGCACCTACTTCAAGGGCAGCGACGAGGACCACGCCGACGCCGGCGACAAGGCCAACGACGCGGTGCGCATCGACGGTGCGCAGATCCGCGCTCGCGTGGTCGCCGAGGGCGGCAACCTCGGGATGACGCAGCTCGCGCGCGTCGAGTTCGCCAGCCGCGGCGGGGCCTGCAACACCGACTTCATCGACAATTCGGGCGGCGTCGACTGCTCGGACCACGAGGTCAACATCAAGATCCTGCTGAACGCGATCGTCGCTGCCGGCGACATGACCGGGAAGCAGCGCGTGCAGTTGCTGGAAGAGATGCGCGATGACGTCGCCGAACTGGTGCTGATCGACAACTACCGCCAGGTGCAGTCCATCAGCCTCGCCGAGCGCGAGGCGGCGCTGCGCATAAACGAGCACCGCGCGCTGATCAGCGCGCTCGAGGCCGCCGGTGCGCTCGACCGCGCGCTGGAGTTCCTGCCCAGCGACGAGGCGCTGGCGGAGCGTCGCGCGCGCGCAACGGGCCTGACGCGCCCGGAGCTCGCCGTGCTCGCCTGCTACGTCAAGGGCCGGTTGAAGCTCGACATCCTGGACTCCGATGTGCCGGAGGACCCGTACCTCGCGTCCGCGCTCGAGCGCGCCTTCCCGGCGCGCCTGTGCGAGCGCTTCCGTGACCGGCTGGCGCAGCACGCGTTGCGGCGCGAGCTGATTGCCACCCAGCTCGCCAACGACGTCGTGGACCTGATGGGCATCACCTTCGTCGAACGCATGCGCCAGTCGACCGACGCGCCGGTCGCCGCGATCGTGCGCGCCTGGGTGGTGGCGCGCGACGTGCTGGGGCTGCACGGGCTGTGGGAGGCCGTGGAGGCGCTGGACAACCGCGTCGCCGCCGAACGGCAGCTCGACGTGCTGGCGGACCTGCAGCGGCTGACGCGTCTCGTCGCGCGCTGGTTCGTGCAGAACCGCCGCGGCGGGCTGGATGCCGCCGCGGAGGTCGCGGCCTTCGCGGCGCCGGTGCGCACGATCCGCGAGCGCATGGCCGAATTCGCGCTGGGCGATCAGCGAGAGGCCTGGTTGCGACGCCACGAGGAGCTGCTGGCTGCGGGCTTGCCCGCGACGCTCGCGGTGGCGCTGGCGGGCTCGACGATGCTGATCGGCGCGTTGGGCATGGCGGATGCGGCGCGCACGCACGGGCTGGCGGTGGAGGAGGTGGCGCGCGTGGCCTTCGCGCTGAACGAGCGCCTCGATTTCTACTTGTTCGGCAAGCAGATCACGGCGCTGAAGGTCGAGGACTCCTGGCAGGCACTGGCGCGCGAGTCCTTCCTCGACGAGCTCGACTGGCAGGTGCGCGCGATCGTGGCGCTGGTCGCCGGCGGCGCAGGCGAGGGCAACGGCATAGACGAGCGCGTGGCGCACTGGGAAACGACGCAAGCGCCGGCGATCGAGCGCTGGCGGCGGATGGGTGCCGCGATCCGCGAGGCGCGCACACAGGACTACGCGATGTACGCCGTGGCGGTGCGCGCGCTGCTGCAGCTGGCGCAGCCCGTCGCGTCGTGAGCCGCCGCCGGTGGTCGGCATGAATGCCGACGGGTGCCTGCCCGGATACTGCCGTCGCCATGAATGGCGACCCACAGGTGGCCCGCTCAGGCGCCGGCGGCTTGCGAATACGTGCGAATGGTCTCGCTGACTAACGGCACAATGTCCGACCCGCGGACCGGCGACCGTCCAGAGCCGGGGCCTATCGGTTATCCTGTGCGCCCCCGCACAATCCGGTCCGATGCCCGCGTGAAACTGCCGTATTCCCTGCTGCGCCGACTGCTGTTCCTGCTGCCGGGCGAACGCGCGCACACGGTGTCGCTGCGCGGGCTCGACGTGCTGCATGGGCTGCGCCTAGGCGGGCTGATTGCGTCGCGCCCGGCACCCGATCCGGTGCGTTGCATGGGGCTCGAGTTTCCCAATCCGGTCGGGCTGGCCGCGGGGCTGGACAAGAACGGCGAGCACATCGACGCGCTGGCCGCGCTCGGCTTCGGCTTCCTCGAGATCGGCACCGTCACGCCTCGCCCGCAACCGGGCAACCCCTTGCCGCGCTTGTTCCGCATCCCCGAGGCCGGCGCGATCATCAACCGCATGGGCTTCAACAACCTGGGCGTCGATCACCTCTGCGCACGGGTGCGCGAGGCCGACTATCGCGGCGTGCTCGGCATCAACATCGGCAAGAACAAGGACACGCCGCTCGAGCGTGCCGCCGAGGACTACCTGTTGTGCCTGGAACGCGTGCACGAGCTGGCGTCCTACATCACGATCAACCTCTCCTCGCCGAACACGCCGGGGCTGCGCGACCTGCAGTTCGGCGAACCGCTCGAGCAATTGCTGGCGCAGCTGGTGGCGCGGCGCGACGCGCTCGCCGACCGGCACGGGCGGCGTGTGCCGCTGGTGCTGAAGATCGCACCGGATCTCGCCCCCGAGGACATCGACGGTGTCGCCGACAGTGCGCGCCGCGCGCGCATGGACGCGCTGATCGCCACCAACACCACGGTTTCGCGCCAGGGCGTCGAAGGACTGCCGCGCGCGACGGAAAGCGGCGGGCTGAGCGGCGCGCCGCTGACGCGCCAGGCCAACGCGGTCATGGCGCAGCTGGCGTATCGCCTGGCCGGCGAGCTGCCGCTGATCGGCGCCGGCGGCATCATGAGCGGGGAAGACGCCGCCGGGCGTGTGCGCTCGGGCGCCTCGCTGGTGCAGCTCTACACCGGCTTCATCTACTGCGGGCCCGCGCTGATCGGCGAGGCGGTTGCGGCCATCGCGCGCGATCGCGCGCCGGCGCGCTGAGGGAACGGCGAACATGGAATCCGCCAGGACACCACGTATCGGTTCGCGGCCCGCGCAGCGTCACGGGCACTATTTCGCCAGCTGCTCGCGCGGCCTCGAGGAACTGCTCGCGGCGGAGTTGAAGTCGGCCGGCGTCGACGACACGCGCATCGGCGCGGGCGGGGTTTACATCAGCGGGCCGCTGGCGCACGCCTACCGCGCCTGCCTGTGGTCGCGCGTCGCCAGCCGCGTGCTGGCCTCGGTGGGCGAGATCGGCGCGCGCGATGCCGACGAGCTCTACGCCAACGCGGTCGAGCTGCCGTGGGAGCAGCACATCGGCGCCGGCGCGACGATCGCGGTGGACTTCATCGGCGTCTCGGAGCAGCTGCGCAACAGCCTGTTCAACGCGCGGCGGGTGAAGGACGCGGTGGTGGACCGGCTGCGCGCGGTCACCGGATTGCGGCCCGATGTCGATGTGCGCGCGCCCGACATCCGCATCGTGGCGCGGCTCAACCGCGAGCGC
This sequence comes from Pseudomonadales bacterium, assembly GCA_018057015.1. GTDB lineage: Bacteria > Pseudomonadota > Gammaproteobacteria > Pseudomonadales > UBA5518 > UBA5518. The sequence continues at coordinate 3,977 of JAGPES010000142.1, forward strand.
CTCACGCTCGCGATGGATCTCGCCGGCGCGCAGCACCGCCGCGGCTATCGCGGCGCCACCGGCGCGGCGCCGCTGAAGGAAAACCTCGCCGCGGCGCTGCTGCTGCGCTGCGACTGGCCGGAGCTCGCGGCCGCCGGCGGCGCCCTGTACGACCCCATGTGCGGTTCGGGCACGCTGCTGATCGAGGGCGCGCTGATCGCCGCCGGTGCCGCGCCCGGGGAGTGGCGCGAGCTGGGGCAGCACAAGTGGCCGGGCCACGACCCCTTGCTGTGGCAGCGCCTGGTGCAAGAGGCGCGCGCGGCGCGCGAGCAGGGCCTGCCCGGGCTGGCGCCGATCGCGGGCGCCGACGCCGACCGCCGCGTGCTCGCGCACGCGGTCGACAACGCGGCGGGCGCGGGGCTCGCGGGCCGCATCGTCTTCACGCACGCCGAGCTCGCCACGCAGAAGCGCCCGCAAGCGATGGCGGGGCGCACGGGGCTGCTGATCTGCAATCCGCCCTACGGCGAGCGCCTCGGCGAGGTGCGCGAACTGCAGGGGCTGTACGAAGCTCTCGGGCGGCTGGTGCGCGAGGAGTTCGCGGGCTGGCGCGCCGCGATCCTCACCACCGAGGGGCCGCTGGAAGACGCGCTGGGGCTGCGCTTCGCGCGCCGCCACCGCTTTCGCAACGGCGCGATCGACTGTCGCCTGCTGGTGCACGACCCCGCGCTGAGCACGCGCGCCACGCGTCGCGCCGAAGCGGCAGCGGCCGGCGCCGAGGCGGCGGAACAGGCGGAAGAGACCGCGGCCGTGCCCGCCGGGCCACTGAGCCCGGGTGCGGACATGTTCGCCAACCGCGTGCGCAAGAACCTGCGCCGCCTCAAGGGCTGGCTCGCCTCGGCGCAGCCGCAGTGCTACCGCGTCTACGACGCCGACATCCCGGAATACGCGGTCGCGGTGGACCGCTACGGCGGCTGGGCGCACGTGGCGGAATACGCGCCGCCGGCGTGGGTGGACGAGGCGCTGGCGCGCGAGCGGCTGGACGACGTGCGCGCGGGGCTCGCCACCGTGCTGCAGCTGCCGCCGGGGCGTATCGTGCTGAAGACGCGCAGGCGCCAGCGCGGCACGCGGCAGTACCAGCGCCTGGCGCGCGAGAACCACTTCATGGAAGTCACCGAGGGGCCGGCCCGGCTGCTGGTGAACCTGCGCGATTTCCTCGACACCGGCCTGTTCCTCGACCACCGTCCGCTCAGGCGGATGGTCGCGGCCGAGGCGTGCGGCAAGCGTTTCCTGAACCTGTTCTGTTACACCGCGGCGGTCACCGTGTTCGCGGGCCTCGGCGGGGCGCGCGCCACCACCAGCGTGGACATGTCCGCGACCTACCTCGACTGGGCCCGGCGCAACCTGGCGCTGAACGGGTTGCCCGAGGCGCAGCACGAGCTGGTGCGGGCCGACTGCCTGCGCTGGTTGGGCGCCGAGCGCCGGCGCTGGGACCTGGTGTTCCTGGACCCGCCCTCGTTCTCCAATTCGAAGCGCATGGACGAGACGCTGGACGTGCAGCGCGACCACGTGGCGCTGGTCCGCGCCGCGCTGCGCGTGCTCGAGCGCGACGGCACGCTGCTGTTCTCGACCAACCGGCGCGGTTTCCGGCTCGATGTCGAGGCGCTCGCGGACCTGGAGGTCGCGGACCTCACCGCGCAGAGCATCGATCCGGATTTCAACCGCAAGCCGGTGCCGCACCGCCTGTACCGCATCCGGTATCGGCCCGCGCGAGTCACCGAAACGTCATAATTCTGTCTTTTACTGTCACGCAACGATCATGGTGGCGCGAGGCGGCGGAAACGGATGAACGGCAAGCAGACGATCCTGGTGGTGGACGACGAGTCGTCGATCCGGGACATGGTGCAGCTCTCGCTGGAGTTGGCCGGCTTCCATTGCCTGCAGGCCGCCAACGCCCGCGAGGCCATGGGGGCGATCCTGGACTCGCGCCCGGACCTGGTGCTGCTCGACTGGATGATGCCGGAGACCAGCGGCTATGAACTGCTGCGCCGCCTGCGCAAGGACGAGCACTGCGCGCGCCTGCCGGTCATCATGCTGACCGCCAAGGCCGAGGAGGGCAATCGCGTGCAGGGGCTCGACGGCGGCGCCGACGACTACGTCAGCAAGCCCTTCTCGCCGCGCGAGCTGATTGCCCGCATCCGCGCGCTGCTGCGGCGCACGGCGCCCGCCGAGGAGCAGCAACCCATGGAGTTCGACGGGTTGCGGCTCGACCCGCTGGCGCATCGCGTGTTCGCCGACGGGCGCCCGGTCGAGATGGGACCCACCGAGTTCCGCCTGCTGCAGTTCCTGATGAGCCACCCCGACCGCGCCTACTCGCGCGCGCAGTTGCTCGACCAGGTCTGGGGCGCCAACGTCTACATCGACGAGCGCACCGTGGACGTGCACGTGCGCCGCCTGCGCAAGGCGCTCGAGCCGGCCGCGGCCGGGGCGAGGGATTTCGGGGAGTTCATCCAGACCGTGCGCGGCACCGGCTATCGCTTCTCCAACCAGATGGCGCGCGCCTGAGCATGCCGGCCAGCCCGGCGCGGGATCTGCTGCTGCTCGGCGCGCTGCTGCTGGCCGGTTACCAGCTGGGCGCCTTCCTGGGCGACGGCGGTGCCGGCCTGGCTTGCGGGGCGCTGGCCTACCTTCTGACCAGCTATCGCCGCCTGGCGAAGCTGCACCGCTGGCTTGCCGAGGGCCCGCTGAAACGCGATCCGCCGGTGCAGGGCGGCATGCTCGGCGACGTGGCTGACCGCATGCAGCACACCCATGCGCTGCTGCAGAAGCAGCTCGACGAGGCCGATGCCACCGTGGTTCGCCTGCGTGAATCCTACGCGGCCCTCAAGGACGGCATCGTGATGCTCGGGCCGGACAACGTCATCGAGTGGAGCAATGCCAGCGCGCTCGCGCTGCTGGGGCTGCGCTATCCGCAGGATGTGGGGCAGGCGCTGGGCAACCTCGTGCGCGACCCCGATTTCGCCGCCTACCTGGCGCAGGGAGACTTCGAGCGCTTTTTCGAGCTCGAAACCGGCGGCGCGGCGGCGCGCACCATGGAAGTGCAGGCGACCGCCTTCGGGGCGAACCGCAAGGTGATCTTCGTGCGCGACATCACCGGGCTGAAGCGCCTCGAAACGATGCGCAAGGATTTCGTGGCCAACATCTCGCACGAGCTGCGCACGCCGCTCACGGTGATCGCCGGCTACCTGGACGTGCTGGAACACCTGCTGGCGCAGGATTCGCCGGTGGTCGCCAAGGCCCTGGCGCAGATGCAGCAGCAGTCGGTGCGCATGGAGAACCTGCTGCGCGACCTGATGCTGCTCTCGACGCTCGAGGGTACCGAGGGCGACGATGCGGCCGCCGCGGAGGAGTCGATCGCGGTCTGCGCGATGCTCGAATCGATTCGCGAGAACGCGCTGGCCGCCTGCGGCGGCGAGCGCCACATCGCGCTGGAGTGCGCGCCGGGCCTGCGGCTGCGCGGACCGCGGCTGCAGATCGAGAGCATCTTCTCGAACCTGGTGTTCAACGCGGTCAAATACACCGCGCCCGGCGGCAACATCCGCATCGTTTTCGAGGCAGACGGCGAGCACGCCCTGTTTCGCGTCACCGATGACGGCATCGGCATCGATCCCGTGCACATCCCGCGGCTCACCGAGCGCTTCTACCGCGTCGACAAGAGCCGCTCGGTCGAGAGCGGGGGCACCGGGCTCGGGCTGGCGATCGTCAAGCATGCGCTCAAGCGCGTGCAGGGTGAGCTGCAGATCGAGAGTCGCCCCGGAAGCGGCAGCACCTTCAGCTGTCGTTTTCCGCTGCAGCGGCTGAGTGGCACGAAGCAAGGCTGATCCGCGCTGTCATGGAAGTGTCCCAAAACCTTCATAGTATCGC
>JAGPES010000143.1 GCA_018057015.1 Pseudomonadales bacterium
CCGTCTCGGTCTCGGCGTGGAGCGCCACGGCGCGGGCTGGCTGGTCCAGCCACCGAGCTTTCGCTTCGACATCCGCATCGAGGTGGACCTGATCGAGGAACTCGCGCGCGTGCACGGCTACGACCGTATCCCGGTACGCGTGCAGAGCGCCGCGGTGCCGATCCGCCCGCGCTCCGAGGCGCAGCAGTCGCTGGCCGCTTGGCGCCACCGGCTGAATGCGCTGGGGTACCAGGAAGCCATCACCTACAGCTTCGTCGAGCCGCGCATCCAGACGCTGCTGGATCCGCAGCGCACCCCGGTCCCGGTCGCGAACCCGATCTCGGCCGAAATGGCGGTGATGCGTACCACGCTGTGGGCCGGGCTGGTCAAGGCCGCACAGTTCAACCAGAACCGCCAGCAGCGCAGCCTGCGCCTGTTCGAGTCCGGGCTGCGCTTCCTGCCCGGTGCGGACGGACTGGAGCAGCGCCTCGCCGTCGCCGGCATCGCCTGCGGCGATCGTGGCCAGGAGGGTTGGGCCAGCCCGGGTGGCGTGCTCGATTTCTTCGACCTCAAGGGCGACGTGGAAGCGCTGCTCGATATCGATCCGACTGCGGCGCAATACGCGTTCGAGCCGGCCACGCATCCGGCGCTGCATCCGGGGCAGTCGGTGCTGCTGTGCCGCGAGGGTGAGCCGCTCGGCTACCTGGGTGCACTGCACCCGGAACTGGTGAAACAGTTCGACCTGCAGGGGCCGGTTTACCTTTTCGAGCTCGATTTCGCGCTGGCGAGCAAGAAAAACTTGCCAAGTTTCAAAGGATTATCTAAATTTCCTGAGGTCAGACGTGATATCGCCATCGTGCTGGACGAGGAAGTGCCCGGCGCGCGCGTGCTGGATGCGGCGCGCCAAGCCGCGGGAGCGTTACTCCTGAACTTGAAGTTGTTTGACGTGTATCGCGGACAAGGTATTGAAACAAAAAAGAAAAGTATAGCGCTCGGTGTCGTCTTGCAGCACCGCGAGCGCACCCTGACCGATGAAGAGGTCAACGCCACGATGGACCGCATGGTCGCGGCGCTCGCAGAACAATGTGGAGCAGCCCTAAGGTATTGAGCACATGAGGAACGCGCTGACCAAGGCCGACATAGCCGAAAAGCTGTTCGAAGACCTTGGATTGAACAAGCGGGAAGCGAAGGAGATCGTCGAGATGTTCTTCGAGGAAATCCGCCAGGCGCTCGAGACCAACGAGCAGGTCAAGCTGTCGGGGTTCGGAAATTTCGACCTGCGCGACAAGCGTCAGCGCCCGGGACGCAATCCGAAGACCGGCGAGGAAATTCCGATTTCGGCCCGGCGCGTAGTCACGTTCCGCCCGGGTCAGAAACTGAAAGTCAGGGTGGAAGCGTATGCTGGAAGCGAGTAACAACAACGAACTGCCGCCGATCCCGGGCAAGCGCTATTTCACCATCGGCGAGGTGAGTGAGTTGTGCGCGGTCAAGCCCCATGTGCTGCGCTACTGGGAGCAGGAATTCCCGCAGCTCAAGCCGACCAAGCGCCGCGGCAACCGCCGCTACTACCAGCGCCAGGACGTGATCCTGATCCGCCAGATCCGCAGCCTGCTCTATGAGCAGGGCTTCACCATCGGCGGCGCGCGCCAGCGCATGGAGGGCGAATCGGGCAAGGAGGATTCGCACTACCGTCAGCTGATCCGGCAGATGATCTCGGAACTGGAAGAAGTCCTCACGACGCTGCGCCACTGAGAGCCGAATCTGGCGTACACATCGCGCGTGAGTTCGGGTATCATGCGCGGCCTGTCGGCGGGAGCTGGCAGAACCTGCGAAAGCAGGCAGTTTTCGGAGCGTAGCGCAGCCTGGTAGCGCACCACTCTGGGGGGGTGGTGGTCGTGGGTTCAAATCCCGCCGCTCCGACCAATCATATCGAACGGCAAGGTTGCCCCAGGGCGCCCTTGCCGCTTCCGCCCGGGCAACGCCATCCGCGAGATTGCATCGCCAGTCATTGTCACCATGCCGCAATTTCCGGCGCACCAGTCGTCGCAATGCCCGCGGCATCGCGGGGTGTAGTATGTCGCGTGCAGCACCCTGATCGAGACGAAGCAGCAAGACGGGAGGTCGACCATGCATCGCTACATCGCGAGAGTGTTGACTGCCGCATGCCTGATGATCGGCGTCGGCGCATTGTCCACGGGCTGCGCCGCATGGATCGTGATGGCGGGAGCGGGCGCCGGCGCCGCGGCCTACGAGATCCCCAACGTGCGCGCGATGCAGGCGCTGGAGGAGGATTTCCGCAAGGAGCCGCGCCGGTCGTATGAGGAGTACGAAGAGTACATGCGCCGCAAGCACCAGATCCAGGAGCAGTCGCTCGTTTACTGAGTTGCCCGCCAGGTTGTCGTCGTTCGCCGTGGCAGCGGGTCATCGGGCAGGGGGCTGATCGTGTGGCCGGTCCCGGGCCGCACAGCGGCATCGTTGCGCCGTATGAGCTTTGTGGTTATACGTATACGCAAGAAATACAAGACATATGGATCGGCGTTGTGCGGGCTGGCGTGAAGGGGATGCCTGGGATGAGCGAAGCGAAAACGTTGCATGATGACGAGCCGCCTGCCGGCACGAACATCGGTGCCGACGCGGGCAGCGGATCCGCATCGCGCCGGCACGGTTCGCGTCACCATCGCCGTCGGCGTTCGTCCCGCAGCCTCTTGCCGGTGATCGCGCTGACAGCGGTGGGGGCGGTCGCGGTCATTTCGCTGCTGCTTTACCTTTTCGGCACCATCGCCAGGTACAGCTCGGAAAACAACCTGCAGCGGGCGGAGCTCGGCCAGAAGGACTCGGAGCTGCGCGAACTGCGCGCCCAGCTCAAGCGGGTCACTGCCGAGTTCGATGCCCTGGTCAAGGAGCGGCTGCCGAACCTCGAGACGCTGGAGCACGACAAGGTCATCCCGCTCAACCACGGCTACGTGCGGAACATCCTGTTCACCGAAACCCACTCCGGGGACAAGACCGGCTACGAATACCGGGTCGTGGTCGAGAACAACCAGTCGCGGCCGGTGATGCCGGGAATCCGCATCATGTTCTTCGATCGCACCGGTGTGCAGATCGGGGGCGCGTCGGTCGAGGGTGTGCCGCTGATGCGTACTGGTGACAGCGAATCGTTTTCCGGCGAGGTCGACATCCAGATCGACGCGGTGCCGGAGTATTTCTACGTGGAAAGCCGTAGCGACTGAAACGGGTCTGCCGGGCGCTCGGTTTCCGGGTGGGACGGACTGCAAGCACCGACTGGATTGCTGGTGCCGGGAGTCAGCCGGCGCGCCAGCAGGTCGGCCAGCAGCCTGACCAGACGGACCAGTCCGGCTCCCTGCCTGCGGCCGGGTTCGCTGCAAGATCGATGCGATGCGCGATGTGAACGCTGTGTTCGGCGCGAACGCACGCCGCAGCCGTGCGATGCTGGCGCGTGAACTCCCCGCGAAGTTCGTCCTCCGGCTGCCGGAGGTTCTCGTTCGGCCAGCTGCATTGAGCGTTCATCGCGGATGCTCCGTCGGGTGCAAGTTGCCGGGTCGATGCGGGAACCATAGGCGGATACGGACCGGCGCGCCGGTATGCGTGCCCCGAACGTGAAATCCTGACAATCTTGCAGCACGCCTCGTGCCGGAACCGTCTCGGGGCGGATTGGGGCGCGGCAGAGCCTGCGGAAGGTGTCCGGGTCGCGCGTGCTTACGGATGTTTCATCCAGCGGGGCGCGAAAGCGGGTAGATTCTCCGGATCTTCCATTTTCCGGATGCCGCAAGCATGAGCACGCAAAAGCCCGTCGCACGTTTCACCCCAGGCCAGGAGAAGTTCGGCACCGCGCTCATCAGGCGCATCGGCAGCCTGCAGACGCTCGTCTACGAACTCACCGGCGGCCGGGTGTGGAATACCTTCCGTGGCGGGCAGGTGGCCATCCTCACCGTCACGGGGCGCAAGTCCGGCCAGCCGCGCAAGACACCGCTGCTCTACATCGAGGATGGCGACCGTGTGGTGATGGCGGCCTCCAAGGGTGGCATGAGTACCGCGCCGGTGTGGTACCACAACGTCATGGCCAATCCCGAGGTGCAGATCCAGATCGGCGCGCGCAGGCGCACGATGATCGCACGCGAGGCCAGTGCGCCGGAAGAAGCGCAGCTGTGGCCGAAGCTCGAAGCGATGTATCCCGAGTTTGCCGACTACCGAGCGCGCTGCGAGGGCGTGCGCCATATCCCGGTGCTGATCTTCGACGAGAAGAAATAACCCGTCGCCGTCCCGGGTGCTCAAAGCGGCTCGTTGGCCGCGGCGGGATCCGTGGTGTTTATGTGGCCGATCAGGCGGGCGAGGTCTTCGTCGAGTCTGGCTAGGGATTCGTGCGACATGCGACTCAGTGCGTCGATGATGAGTCCGCTCGCCGGCCGTGGTGCACGGTCGAGAATCACCTGACCGGCGTGCGTGATCCGCAAGCGTACGGCTCGCCTGTCGTCGTCGCTGCGCAACCGTTCCACCAGACCCCGCTTCGCCAGCTTGTCCAGCAGGTTGCTGGCCGTCGACACGTGTATCGACAGCGCGCGGCTCAGCTTCGAGACGGTGATTTCAGGTGTTTCGGCAATCGCCGCGAGCATCCATACCTGAGCGCCCCCCACGCCGCAGGCGCTCTCCAGTTCACGCGAATGCTGCCGCACCGCGCCAATGATGATGCGGAATTTCTTCAGGATCTCCATGGCCACGGGGGAAGAGGCGCTCGTCTGCGCCGCGGGGGACGGTTCGCTTGGCATGGGATCCTGCGGTGCCTTTGCTGACTGGGCTCGGGCGCATTGTCGTCATGTCCGGAGCCGATGTCATCCGGATGCACGGGCCGCATGGGCAGACATGGTCGCAAATAATAACGTATTTTACAAAATAGTATTGTTAGGAAACTTTATCGCTGGCGAGCAGTCAAACCAACACGTAACAGCGGAAAGAGGCGAGTGGTGGTGGGCATGACGATCACAAGGCGAACAGAAGCGGAGCGCGCTTCGCGGGTCGGCGCGAAGCCGGGAAGGCCGGTATCGCGAAAGAGAATCTGAACGTGGTGTCCTGCGCTCCCGTCGCCGGCCCGGCAACGGTCGTGCTGCTCTTCGGCGAAGTGCTCGCGGACTGCTTTCCGGACGGGGAGCGCGCGGGCGGCGCGCCGTTCAACGTGGCCCATCATCTGGCGGGCCTTGGGCGTAGTGCGGGAGTACATCCGGTACTCGTGAGCCGGATCGGCGTCGATGCGCGCGGCGCTTTCCTGCGGGAGCGCATGCGCGCGGCGGGCCTGGCGACCGAGGAGCTGCAGCAGGATCCCGTGCATCCCAGCGGACGCGTCGACGTGACGTTCGACCGCGATTCGCAGGGACATCGATTCGCAATCCCCGACGGACAGGCGTGGGACTTCATCGATCCCGACGCGGCACGCCAGGCCGCCATGGCGCGGCGGCCGCGGTGGGTCTACTTCGGGACGCTGGCGCAGCGCGGCGCATCGCGCGAGGCCCTGCGCTCGCTGTTTGCCGCGACGCGCGCCAGCGGTTTCCTCGACGTCAACCTGCGCGAATCACGACCCGATGACGCCATGCTGCACTGGTCGCTGAGCCAGGCCGAGGTCGTCAAGATGAACGACGAGGAGCTTCGTCGCGTTGGCGAAACCCTGGGTATGCGCGACAGCTGCCCGACCGGGCTGGGCAAGCGCCTGGTCGATGCCTTCGGCATCAGGCAACTGCTGGTGACGCAGGGCGCGCAGGGTGCGTGGCTGCTCGATGACTGCCATTGCCGTTTTCGTACGCCCGTGTCGAGACCGGTCACGGAGTTCCGCGACAGCGTCGGCGCGGGCGACGCGTTTGCCGCCGTGTTCATGCTCGGGCTGTTGCGGGGCTGGAACGTGTGGCAACGCCTCGAGCGCGCGCATCGCTTTGCGGGCGAGGTGTGCCGGCTGCGCGGCGCAGTCCCGCAGGACGAGGGGTTCTACGCGCCTTTCGTGGCGGCCTGGGGCCTGGGTGGAGAGCAATGCCAATGAGCGGACTCTACGTGCTGATGCTCAGCGTGCACGGATTGATACGTGCCGACGAGCCGGAGCTCGGCGTGGACGCCGACACCGGCGGACAGACGCTCTACGTGCTGGAACTCGCACGCGCGCTGGGGCGAAATCCGGCGGTTGGTCGCGTGGACCTGCTGACGCGTCTCGTCGAGGATCCGCGCGTCGCGCCGGACTACGCGCGCGACGAGGAGCACCTGGGGCAAAGCGCCCGCCTGGTCAGGCTGCCCTTCGGGCCGCGTCGTTACCTGCGCAAGGAAGCGCTGTGGAACCACCTCGACCAGATGGTGGATCGCACGGTCAGCTACCTGCGCCAGCTGGGGCGCCTGCCGGACCTCATCCACAGCCATTACGCCGACGCCGGCTATGTCGGCGTGCAGCTCTCGCAGCTGCTCGGCATTCCGCTGGTCCATACCGGTCATTCGCTGGGCCGATGCAAGCGCCAGCGCCTGCTGGCGCTGGGCCGCAGCGCGCAGACTCTGGAGCGGCAGTACAACTTCAGCCGTCGCATCGCCGCCGAGGAAGAGGTACTGGCACATGCCAGCCTGGTGGTGACGAGCACGCAGCAGGAGAGCTCGGAACAGTACGGGCTGTACGACAGCTACCAGGGTGCCCGCGCGGTGGTGATCCCTCCCGGCACCGACACCTCGCGATTCATGCCGCCGGGCCGGATGCCTGTCGAACCGCGCGTCACGGCGATGATCGATCGCTTCCTGGCGCAACCGCGCAAGCCGCTGGTACTCGCGATCGCCCGGCCGGAGATGCGCAAGAACCTCGTGCGGCTGGTGGCGGCGTTCGGCGGATCACCGCGGCTGCGCGAGATGGCGAACCTCGCCATCGTCGCGGGCCAGCGCGAGGATATCCGTGTGCTGGACGAAGACCAGGCGAAGGTGCTCACCGAACTGCTGCTGGAAGTGGATCGCCACGACCTGTGGGGCCGCGTTGCACTGCCCAAGCAGCACGGTGGCGAAGACGTTCCCCAGTTGTACCGGCTCGCCGCATCGCGCCGGGGCGTGTTCGTCAATGCGGCCCTCACCGAGCCCTTCGGGCTGACGCTGATAGAGGCGGCCGCCAGTGGCCTGCCGATCGTGGCCACTGCGGATGGCGGCCCGCGCGACATCGTTGCCGCCTGCGACAACGGCGTGCTCGTCGATCCGATGGACCCGGCCGATATCGCGGCTGGAATCGAGGCCGTGCTGTCCGATCCGCGGGCATGGCAGCGTCGCGCACGCAGGGGCATCGCGGGTGTGGCCAGGAACTACACCTGGGATGCGCACGTTGCGAAGTACCTGAAGCACCTCGGGCGCGTGCTGCGCCGCAACCGCAAGCAGGTGCGGCGTCACCTGGCGAACCATCAGCACCCCGGTCCCAGTCCGCTGCCCTTCGTGCGCCGCATGCTGGTGAGCGACATCGACAACACGCTGATCGGCGACAAGCCGGGCCTCGTGATGCTGATGGGCATGTTGCAGCGCTGCGGCCACGAGCTCGGCTTCGCGGTCGCCACCGGGCGCAACCTCGACAGCACCTTGCGCGTGCTCAGGCAGTGGAGCGTGCGGGTACCGGACGTGCTGATCACCTCGGTCGGCAGCGAGATCCATTACGGGCGCGAGCTGAAGCCCGATGTGGGCTGGCGCAATCACATCCGCCACCAGTGGCGGCGCGACGCGCTGGCGCAGGCGCTTGCCGAGGTGCCCGGGCTGAGCCTGCAACCGGCTGAAAACCAGCGCGAGTTCAAGCTGAGCTACGACGTAGATCCCGACG
>JAGPES010000004.1 GCA_018057015.1 Pseudomonadales bacterium
TTCTCGACCTCGTCCAGCAGCAGCAGCGAGTAAGGGCGCCGGCGCACCGCCTCGGTGAGGTAGCCACCCTCCTCGTAGCCGATGTAGCCCGGGGGTGCTCCGATCAGGCGCGCCACCGAGTGCTTCTCCATGAACTCCGACATGTCGATGCGCACCATCGCTTCCTGGCTGTCGAACAGGAATTCCGCCAGCGCCTTGCACAGCTCCGTCTTGCCCACGCCCGTGGGTCCGAGGAACAGGAAGGAGCCGTGCGGGCGCATCGGATCCGACAGCCCGGCACGGCTGCGCCGCACCGCGTTCGACACCGCGATGATCGCCTCGTCCTGCCCGATCACGCGCCGATGCAGCGCCTCTTCCATGCGCAGCAGCTTCTCGCGCTCGCCCTCGAGCATCTTCGAGACCGGGATGCCGGTCCACTTCGACACCACCTCGGCGATCTCCTCCTCGCCGACCCGGTCGCGCAGCAGCTGCATCTTGTGACCGCCGGACTCCAGCTCGCCGGCAGCGGCGAGGCGCTTCTCCAGCGCCGGGATGATCCCGTACTGCAGCTCAGACATGCGCGCCAGGTCGCCCGCGCGGCGCGCGGTCTCCATGTCGAGGCGCGCCTGCTCCAGCTCGCTCTTGATCTGGTGCGAACCCTGCACCGTGGCCTTTTCGGCCTTCCAGATCTCGTCGAGCCCCGCGTACTCGCGCTCGAGCTCGGCGATCTCCGCCTCGATCTTCTCCAGGCGCTGGCGCGCCGACTGGTCCTCGTCCTTGCGCACGGCCTCGCGCTCGATCTTCAGCTGGATCAGGCGGCGGTCGAGGCGGTCCAGCGCCTCGGGCTTGGAGTCGATCTCCATGCGGATGCGGCTCGCGGCCTCGTCGATCAGGTCGATGGCCTTGTCCGGCAGCTGGCGGTCGGTGATGTAGCGCTGCGACAGTTTCGTGGCCGCGATGATCGCCGAATCCGTGATCGTGACGCCGTGGTGCACTTCGTAGCGCTCGCGCAGCCCCCGCAGGATCGCGATGGTGTCCTCCTCGTTCGGCTCCTCGACCAGCACTTTCTGGAAGCGCCGCTCCAGCGCGGCGTCCTTCTCGATGTACTCGCGGTACTCGTTCAGCGTGGTCGCGCCCACGCAGTGCAGTTCGCCGCGCGCGAGCGCGGGCTTCAGCATGTTGCCCGCATCCAGCGCACCCTCGGCCTTGCCGGCGCCGACCACGGTGTGCAACTCGTCGATGAAGAGGATCACGCGCCCTTCCTCGCGCCCGATCTCCTTCAGCACGGCCTTCAGCCGCTCCTCGAAATCGCCGCGGTACTTGGCACCGGCGAGCAGCGCGCCGAGGTCCAGCGACAGCAGCCGGCGGTTCTTCAGCCCTTCGGGCACCTCGCCGTTGATGATGCGCTGCGCCAGGCCCTCGACGATCGCGGTCTTGCCCACGCCGGGCTCGCCGATCAGCACCGGGTTGTTCTTGGTGCGCCGCTGCAGCACCTGGATGGTGCGGCGGATCTCGTCGTCGCGCCCGATCACCGGGTCGAGCTTGCCCTCGACGGCGCGCTGGGTGATGTCGATCGTGTATTTATCGAGCGCCTGGCGCGTGCCCTCGGCTTCGGGATCGTCCACGCCCTCGCCTCCGCGCACCTGGTCGATCGACTGTTCCAGCGCCCGACGCTCCAGCCCGGAGAGCTTCAGCGCCTCGCCCACACCGCTGCGGTCCTCGAGCGACGCTAGCAGCACCAGCTCGCTGGAGATGAACTTGTCCTTGCGCTGCTGCGCGAACTTGTCGCTCAGGTTCAGCAGCTTGGTGAGCTCGTTGGACACGTGCACCTCGCCGCCCACGCCCTCGACGCAGGGCAGACGCTCGAGCAGCTCGACGATACGCTGGCGCAGCCCCTTCACGTCGACGCCGCACTGCAGCAGCAGCGGACGCACGGTGCCGCCCTGCTGCTCCAGCAGCACGTGCAGCAGGTGCGCCGGCATGATGAAGTTGTGGTCACGCCCGACGGCGAGCGATTGCGCGTCGGCGAGCGCCGACTGGAGCTGGTTGGTCAAACGGTCCATTCGCATGGCGGTTCCTCTGGATGGGGCAGGGAGCACGCGTGCCCCCTCGCTGCCACCTTATCTTGGGGCATCCCCCCGCAATTCAAGCGTCGCCGGGGCCGTGAGAAATCCAGATCAGGCTGGCCATGCGGCCGGTGACGCCGTCGCGGCGGTACGAATAGAAGAGCTGCGGCGAGCCGAAGGTACAGAATCCGCCGCCGTAAACGCGGTTCACACCGAGCGCGGCGAGCGCGATGCGCGCCAGCGCGTAGAGATCGGCGTGGTACCTCGGTGCGCCGTCGCACCCGGGCAGGAAGGCCGCGCGCACCGCGCCGCGCGCCGCCTCGTGGCGGCACGGCGCCAGGAAGGCCTCGCGCACCTCGGGGCCGACCTCGAAGGCGCGCTGGCTGATCGCCGGCCCGAGCCAGGCGATGAGCTCCGTGCCGGGACACCCGAAGCGCGCCACGGCGGCCGCCAGCACGCCGGCCGCGAGCCCGCGCCAGCCGCAGTGCACCGCCGCTACCTGCGTGCCGGCGCGGTCGGTGAGCAGCACCGGCAGACAGTCTGCCGTCATCACCGCGCACACCACGCCCGGCGCGGACGTATGCGCCGCATCACCCCTGCGCACGATGCCGTCGGGCCGGGCCTCGACCACCGCGCAGCCGTGCACCTGGTCCAGCCAGGCCGGCTCGGCGGGAAGACCGAGCGCGGACGCCAGGATGGCACGGTTGCGCGCGACCGCCGCGGGGTCGTCGCCCACGTGCTGCGCGAGGTTCAGCGAATCCCGGGGCGCGGCGCTGCAGCCGCCCTGGCGCGTGCTCACGCAGGCATGCACGTGCGCCGGCGCCGGCCAGTCGGCGGCGATGAACATGGCGCTCTCAGTCATCGGCGCGCTCCAGGCAGTCCTCCTCCAGCGCCGCGACCAGCGCGCGCATGTCCTCCGGCAGCGGCGCCTCGAACTGCATCGGCTCGCCGCTTGCCGGATGCGCAAAGCGCAAACGAAAGGCATGCAGCGCCTGGCGGCGGAAGCCGCGCAGGCATTCGAGCAACTCCGGCGCGGCGCCGCGCGGCACCCGGGGTCGCCCGCCGTAGACCGGGTCGCCCACGATCGGATGCCCCTCGGCAGCCATGTGCACGCGGATCTGGTGCGTGCGCCCCGTGTCGAGCATCACCGCCAGCAGGCTGTGCGCACGGTAGCGCGCCAGCACGCGGTAATGGGTGACGGCGTGCCGGCCGCCCGAGGACAGCACGGCCATGCGTTGGCGATCACGCGGATGGCGCCCCATCGGCTTGTCTATGGTGCCGCCGCTGATCAGCACGCCGTTCACCACCGCGCGGTACTCGCGGCTGACCTCGCGCGCCTGGATCGCGGCGCCCAGGCAAGTCTGCGCCGCCAGCGTCTTCGCCACCACCAGCACGCCGCTGGTGTCGCGATCGAGCCGGTGCACGAGCCCGGCGCGCGGCACCCCGGCGAGCGCCGCACAGTGCTCCAGCAGCCCGTTCAGCAGGGTATCGTCGGCGTGCCCGGCCGCCGGGTGCACGACCAGCCCGACCGGCTTGTCGATCACCAGGATCGACTCGTCCTCGTACAGGATCGCGAGCTCCATCGCGGTGGCCGTCCATTGCCCCTCGGGCTCGGTCTGCGCCTGCAGGTCCAGCGTGTCGCCATCGAGCACCACGGTGCGCGGGGTCCCCGGCTCGCCGTTGACCCGCAGCTTGCCCTCGCGGATCCACTGCTGCAGGCGTGTGCGCGAGAATTCCGGCAGCAGCCGCGCGGCCGCCTGGTCTAGGCGCAGCCCGGCGTCTGCCGCGGTGACGCGGACGTTGCGCGTGATCGATTCCATGGTCGCTTGCCGTGGCCCGGCGCACAGCGCCCCGGGCGAGCGCGCGAGTCTAGCACGCACCCCGGGACCCGCTTTGGCGGGCACGGCGCCGGTGTGGTTAAATACGCCGCCTGCAAAGACCCAAGCCCCTCAAGCGGAACACCGATGCGATTGCTCCATTCCCTGCTCGTCGTGATGCTGGCCACCACCCTGGCTGGCTGCTCCATGTTCAGCAAGGAGGAAGACGTGCCGCCGGACCAGGGCGAGCGCGCGCTCTACGACACGGCACGCAAGAACCTCGACAACAGCAACTTCGATCTCGCGATCAAGAACCTGCAGCTGCTCGAGGCCCGCTACCCCTTCGGCCCCTACGCCGAGCAGGCGCAGCTGGAACTGATCTACGCGCACTACCGCAACTACGACCACGAGGAAGCCGTGGCCGCGGCCGAGCGTTTCATCCGCCTGCACCCGCAGCACCAGAACGTGGACTACGCCTACTACATGAAGGGCCTGTCGTCGTTCACCGAGAGCCAGGGCCTGCTGGAGCGCTTCCTGCCCACGGACATGACCAAGCGCGACCCCGGCCCGGCGCGGCAGTCCTTCGCCGACTTCTCGCAATTGCTGTCGCGCTTCCCGAACTCCGAGTACGCGGCCGATGCCCGAGCGCGCATGGTGCACCTGCGCAACCTCCTGGCGCGCTACGAGATCAACGTCGCGAACTACTATTTCAAGCGTCGCGCCTACGTCGCCGCGCTGAACCGCGGCCGCTACGTGGTGGAGAATTTCCAGGAGACCCCGGCCGTGCCCGACGGCCTGGCGGTGATGGCGCAGGCCTACTTGATCCTCGACATGCCGGACCTGGCGAACAACGCGATCGCCGCGCTGCGCCAGAACTACCCGCAGCACCCCTCGCTGGACGAGTCGGGCAATTTCATCACGCAGCGCTACCCCGGATACACCGATCGCTCCTGGGCCAACACGCTGACCTTCGGGCTGGTCGACCGCGCCAAGCCGCCGGTGTTCGACAACCGCGATCTCTTCGAACAGTAACATCCTGTGGCTCAGGCTTCAGCCTGACATTGCCCTGCCTTGTGGGTCCGGATTTTGTGGGTCCGGATTCATCCGGACGACTGCCTCTCCGCAGGCACAAGTCCGAATAAATTCGGACCCACAGAAGCCAGGTCCACAGAAGCTGGATCCACAGAATTCAGGTCCACCGAAGCCGGACCCACAGTCAGTCCCCCGCCTGCCAGCCTGACGTCACCGGGTAGCGCCGGTCGCGACCGAACGCCTTGCGCGTGATGCGCGGGCCGATGGGCGCCTGGCGGCGCTTGTACTCGTTGATATCGACCATGCGCACCACGCGATGCACGGTTTCGGCATCGAAGCCCTCGTCGATGATCGCGTTGGCGCTCATGTCGCGCTCGACGTAGCGCTCCAGTATGCGGTCGAGCACGCTGTAGGGCGGCAGCGAATCCTCGTCCTTCTGGTCGGGCGCCAGCTCCGCCGACGGCGGGCGCTCGATAACGCGCTCCGGAATCACCGGCGCCACGCTGTTGCGGTAGCGCGCCAGCTCGAACACCAGCGTCTTGGGCACGTCCTTCAGCACGTCGAAGCCGCCGGCCATGTCGCCGTAGAGCGTGGAATAGCCGACAGCCATCTCGCTCTTGTTGCCCGTGGTGAGCACCAGGAATCCCTTCTTGTTGGAGATCGCCATCAGCAGCACGCCGCGACAGCGTGCCTGGATGTTCTGCTCGGTGGTGTCGACGGCGCGACCCGCGAACTCCTCGTCGAGCGCGCCCATGAAGGCGTCGAACATCGGTCCGATCGGGATGATCTTGAAGCCCACGCCCAGCGTGGTGGCCTGGGTCTCGGCATCCTCGATGCTCATCGCCGCGGTGTAGCGGAACGGCATCATCACCGCCTCGACGCGTTCGGGGCCCAGCGCATCCACGGCCACCGCCAGCGTGAGCGCCGAGTCGATGCCGCCGGAGAGTCCCAGCACCACGCCCTTGAAGCGGTTCTTGTTCACGTAGTCGCGCACACCGGTGACCAGCGCGGCGTAGACCGTGGCGTGCAGGTTCGGCTCAGGCGCGACCGTGCCCGGCACCAGCGCCACATGCCCCTGCGCATCGCGCGCGATGCGCACCGGGTAGAGGCCTTCCTCGAAATGCGGCGCCAGCGCGGCCACCGTGCCGTCGCGCCCGAGCGCCATCGAACCGCCGTCGAACACCAGCTCGTCCTGGCCCCCGACCTGGTTCACGTAGATGACGCCGACACCGCAGGCGATCGCCCGGCGCTCGACGATCCTGCGCCGCTCCAGGTGCTTGCCCAGATGAAACGGCGAGGCGTTGATGTTCAGCACCAGCTCCGCACCCGCGGCCACCGCGAGCGCCGTCGGGCGCTCGTGCCAGATGTCCTCGCACACCGACAGCGCCACCTGGAAACCCTCGATCTCCACCACGCAGGGCCTCTCGCCCGCCACGAAGTAGCGCTTCTCGTCGAAGACCTGGTAATTGGGCAGCTCCATCTTCGCGTACTCGGCCACGAGCTCGCCGCCCTTGAGCAGGCCCGCGACGTTCTCGAGCCCGCGCTCGCTGCGGCGCGGATACCCCGCCAGCACCCACACGTCGGGGAGCTCTCGGCGCAGGCGCTCCAGCGCGCGCTCTACGCGCAGCGCGATGCTCGGGCGCAGCAGCAGGTCCTCGGGCGGATAGCCGGTCAGCGCGAGCTCGGGAAACACCACCACCTGCGCCCCGTGCGCCGTCACCGCCTCGCGGCTGCGCGCCACGATCGCGGCGGCGTTGCCGTCGATGTCGCCGACCAGCGGATTGACCTGCGCCATCACCACGATCAGCTGCGCCATGTTGAACTCTCGACTGCGAGGGAACGGTGAGGCGGCATTGTCACGCAATCCGGCGGCCGCAGGCAAAGCAGCCTGGTGGAGCCTCATCCTGTGGGTCCTCATCCTGTGGGTCCTGATCCTGTGGGTCCTTATCCTGTGGGTCCGAATTTATTCGGACATGTGCCTGCCCCAATGCACCTGTCAGCATGAATGCTGACCCACAGGAAGCACCCCCAATGCACCTGTCAGCATGAATGCTGACCCACAGGGAGCCTGAGATACTGCACATGTCCGGCTGAAACCTGACTCACCCCCCTGTGGGTCCGAATTCATTCGGACAGGTGCCTTCCCCAATGCACCTGTCAGCATGAATGCTGACCCACAGGAAGCACCCCCAATGCACCTGTCAGCATGAATGCTGGCCCACAGGGAGCCTGAGATACTGCACATGTCCGGCTGAAACCTGACTCACCCCCCCCTGTGGGTCCGAATTCATTCGGACAGGTGCCTTCCCCAATGCACCTGTCAGCATGAATGCTGACCCACAGGAAGCACCCCCAATGCACCTGTCAGCATGAATGCTGACCCACAGGGAGCCTGAGATACTGCACATGTCCGGCTGAAACCTGACTCACACCCCCCTGTGGGTCCGAATTTATTCGGACAGGTGCCTTCCCCAATGCACCTGTCAGCATGAATGCTGACCCACAGGGGCTAGAATAGCCCTGAGGTGCTTGCTCAAGGACAAACCCCATGCTGCTGTTCCGCCTGATACTGCTGTTCGCAATGGCGTTCATCGCCTGGCGCATCTACCGCCTGGTGATGGCACCGCGGGTGCGCGCGCGCGAACAGCCGCCGAAGCTCAGCGGCGAAGACATGGTGGAGTGCGCGTTCTGCGCCGTGCACGTGCCGCGCGCACACGCCGTTAGCGAGGCCTCGCGCTGGTACTGCTGCGAGGACCACCGCCGGCAGCACACGCAAGGCAATGCCGGGACCTGAACCGTGGCGACGAGCCTCCCGGTGACGCCCGACAGCGGCGATCCGCTGCTCAGGATCTACGCCTGGTACCGCTTCGCGCTGTCGATCCTGCTGCTGCTGAGCTATTTCGCGTTCAGCCTCGGGCGCACCGATACGGTATTCCTGCCGCTGCTTTACCTCGGCGTCGCGGTTCCCTACGCGGTGCTCAACCTCGCGGTGCTGGTCGGGGTGCTGGTCCGCCCGCGCCACCCGCGACCGCGTCACCTGTTCCTGATCCTGGTGCTGGACATCGCGGCGCTGGTACTGATCACGCACGCCAGCGGTGGCATCAACAGCGGCTTCGCGATCCTGCTGATGGTCACCGTCGCCGCCGCGGCGATCTTCGTGTCGGGGCAGGTCGCCACGCTGGTCGCCGCGGTCGCCAGCCTCGCGGTACTCGCGGATGCGACCGCACTCGTGCTGATGCGCGACAACGACCTCTCCACGCTGCTGCCCGCCGGCCTGCTCGGCATGCTGCTTTTCATCAGCTCGATGCTGGTGCAGCGGCTCGCGGCACGGCTGCGTCTCAGCCAGCAGCTGGCAATCCAGAAGGCCGGCGAAGTCATCGAGCTGCAGCAGCTCAACCAGCTGATCGTGCAGCGCATGCGCACCGGCATCCTGTTCGTCGACGCGCAGGACCGCGTGCGCATCGCCAACGCATCGGCGGCGCAGCTGCTCGGCATCGACCGCCACGAGCTCGCGCAGGGCAGCGGCGTGCCGCTGCGTCTGCCGCGCGTGGTGCAGGACCTGCTCGAGCTGTGGCGCGCCAATCCGCAGCGCGCGGAAGCGCCGTTGCGGCTGCGCCAGAACGGGCCGCTGGTGCAGCTCGCATTCACGCGCCTGAAAGGGCCGAGCGGCGACGGCACGCTGATCTTCGCCGAGGACTTCTCGCAGATTGCGCAGCAGGCGCAGCAGCTCAAGCTCGCCTCCCTGGGCCGCCTCACCGCGAGCATCGCGCACGAGATACGCAACCCGCTCGGCTCGATCAGCCACGCCGCGCAGCTGCTGCGCGAATCGCCGGCGCTGCCGCGGGAGGATTCGCGCCTGGTCGAGATCGTGATCGGCAACGCGCAGCGCACCAACGACGTCATCGAGAGCGTGCTGACACTCTCGCGCGGCCAGCAACCCCGCCCCGAGATGATCACGCTGGGCGAATGGCTGCCGGACTTCGCCGCCGAACTGCCGTCGCGCGAAACCAGCCAGTCGGTGAGCGTGGAGTTCGCCCCCGGCACGGAAGGGCTGAAAGTCCGTGCCGATCCCGTGCACCTGCGCCAGGTGCTGACCAACCTGTGCGAAAACGGCCTGCGCTACAGCCTGCGCGCCACCGGCGCGGCGTCGTTGCGGCTCGCGGTGCACAGCGACGCGGCGACGGGCCTGACGCAACTCGATGTGATCGACCAGGGCCCGGGCGTACCCGAGGAGAATGTACCCAAGATGTTCGAACCGTTCTTCACCACCGAGCACAGCGGCACGGGTCTCGGCCTGTACCTGGCGCGCGAGCTCTGCGAAGCCAACCAGGTGCGGCTGGAATACCTGCACGGACCCGCCACCGGGAGTTGCTTTCGCCTGAATTTCCCGCACCCCGAGCGGCGCGGCGCAGCGACGCTGCCTGAGTCCGCGAGCAAGACCACCGCACCAGGAGACACGCGATGAGCAGTCCCGCGATCCTGATCATCGACGACGAGCCGGACATCCGCGAACTGCTCGCGATGACGGTACGCCGCATGGGGCTGGACGCCTTCTGCGCCGAGAGCCTCGACGGCGCGCGCCGGATGCTGGAAAAGCGCCGCTTCGATTTCTGCCTCACCGACATGAAACTGCCCGACGGCACCGGGCTGCAGCTGATCGAGCACGTGCAGCGGCGTCACGACGGCATGCCGGTGGCGGTGATCACCGCCTTCGGCAGCGTCGACCTCGCGATCGAATCGATGAAAGCGGGCGCCTTCGACTTCCTGACGAAGCCGATCGATCTCGAACGGCTGCGCAACCTGGTGAGCAACGCGCTGCGTCTCGGGGCGGCCAACACCACGCTGCAGTGCCCGGACCAGGTGCAGCTGCTGGGTGACACCGAACCGATGGTGCAACTCCGCCAGCAGATCGTGCGGCTCTCGCGGAGCCAGGCGCCGGTTTACATCACCGGCGAGTCCGGCACCGGCAAGGAACTGGTGGCGCGACTGCTGCACGCCAACGGGCCGCGCGCCGCCGGACCGTTCGTGCCGGTCAACTGCGGCGCCATTCCCGGCGAGCTGATGGAGAGCGAGTTCTTCGGCCACCGCAAGGGCAGCTTCACCGGCGCCGTCGCCGACAAGCAGGGCCTGTTCCAGGCCGCCCACGGCGGCACGCTGTTCCTCGACGAAGTGGCCGACCTGCCGTTGCCGATGCAGGTCAAGCTGCTGCGCGCGATCCAGGAAAAGGCCGTGCGCGCGGTGGGCAGCGAGCAGGAGAGCCGCGTCGACGTGCGCATCCTGAGCGCCACGCACAAGAACCTCGCCGAGGAGGTCGAGCAGGGCCTGTTCCGCCGCGACCTGTTCTACCGCATCAACGTGATCGAGCTGCGCGTGCCGAGCCTGCGTGAACGCGCCGCCGACATTCCCTTGATCGCCGAGGCGTGCATCCGGCGCCTGGCCGAGGAGTACAGCACCGCCGCGCCGCGCCTGCACGAGGACGCGCTGCAGGCGCTGGCCGCCTACGCGTTCCCCGGCAATGTGCGCGAGCTCGAGAACATCCTCGAACGCGCGTTCACGCTGTGCGACGGCAACGTGATCCGCGCGCCCGACCTGCGACTGCCGGGTGCGAACGCGGCGCCGAGCAGCGCCGCCGCGCCCGCGGCCGAGCATGACAGGCTGCCCGAGTTGCCGGACGTGCCGCTGGAGGAGTACCTCGAAGGCATCGAGCGGCGCGCGATCATGCGCGCGCTGGAGCTCGAGCGCTGGAACCGCACCGCGGCCGCCAAGCGCCTCGGCATGACGTTCCGCTCGCTGCGCTACCGGCTGAAAAAACTGGGCATCGACTGATCATGTGGGTCGGCATTCATGCCGACATCTGCCTAACGACAAAAGATCAGACATTTCCTACAGACACCCCGCCGCGCTTCGCCTACCGTGAAACCGCCGCGAAAGGATTCGCGGCATTCCACGGAAGGAGAGCCTCAGGACGAGGTGGGTAGCCAGGGACGGCCCGAACCAGGCCACACTGCCATGCGCCGGTCAGGATGACTGCCATGGCAGTTGTGGTGCTGGATTCCACTATCCTCGAGCTCTTAGCCACACTCGGCCTGCAACGCCTCGCGGCGCCCGCTCGCTCGCTCCAAAGTAGCGCACTGGATTTACTGCCCCCGTTGGGTATCACTGTTGCCATGGTCATACCCCGGTCATACCCTGTGCCGATGAAAGTAGAAGTCTCAGTTCCGGATGCGATCTTCGAAGCCGCGGAACGCTTGGCAAAGCAGCGCCACGTCCCTCTCAGTCAGCTTTTTGCGGAGGCATTGCAGGAGTATGTCTCCCGGCACGACGGGGACGCGATAGCGGCGAAGCTCAATGAGCTCTACGCATTGGAAGACTCGACCGTAGACGCTGCCTTGACTCGAACGCAACTAGCTGCCATTGATCATGAAACGTGGTGAGATCTGATGGGCCTCGTTGCCGGAACCAATGGGTTCCGGGCGCGGACTTCGTCGGCCGGTTCTCATCGCGCAATGCAATCCTTTCAATGAAAGCCGCATTTCTACCGTAGTGGTGGCCATAATTGCGTCGAATCTGGCGCTCGCCAACGCCCCGGGGAATCTCCGTCTCAGCAAGTCGGAGTCGGGATTGCCCAAAGCATCTGCAGTGAACGTATCGCAGGTGATAACCCTCAGTCGCACATTGCTCACTTGCGCGTCAAGGTGTTGTCTGACGCAGCAATGCTGCGAGTAAATGATGGAGTTCGGTTGGTGCTCGGACTGTGACGCCCAGCAATTCGCGCCAGCCGAGATCGGCCAGGCATTGCACGTGCAAGATCGGCCAGTCTCAGTCGGAAAGCACGCGCAATCGTTCGCTGCGCCACACCCGAACGATGCGCACTCGCGTCGCCTCACGCCGGTCTGCGACTTCATCCCGGGAGAGCTCCCGGCCGGCTTCCAGATCGCCAAGACCAGCCGGCACAGCGCGCATGAATGCACGCTCCTCCTCTGCCTTCTCGAATTCAGCCACCGATTGCATGACAGCCACGCCGCGCCCCCGACGTAGGTCGGCATTCATGCCGACGGTGCCCTCCCCGCACACAAAAGATCAGACATTTCCTACAGACACCCCGCCACGATTCACCTACCGTGAAATCACCGCGAAAGGATTTGCGGCGTTCCACGGAAGGAAGGTCTTAGGAAGAGACCGGTGGCCAGGGACGGCCAAATCCAGGCCAAGCTGTCATGTGCCGGTCAGGACGACCGCCATGGCAGCAGTGGTCCCGGATGAAACCCTCGTTCCAGTGCGCGTTTTGACCACACCAGAATCCGTCCGTGACTTGCCCGCTCGTATCCCATACGATACATTGGCGACTATCAATGATCGAGGTCCGCCAGACAACGACCTACGCAAAGTGGTTCGCTGGCCTGCGGGATCGGCTGGCCAAGGCCCGCATTGACATCCGCATCCGGCGCCTCTGCCTCGGAAATCCCGGGGATGTGAAACCCGTTGGGGGAGGAGTATCCGAGTTGCGCATCAGCTACGGACCAGGGTATCGCGTGTACTTCACACAAAAGGACGAAGCGCTTATCGTCCTGCTCGCTGGCGGCGACAAATCATCGCAAGAGCGGGACATTCGTCTGGCCAAGGAACTGGCGCACCACTTATAGGAGTTCAGCTGTGAGAAGGACCGCAACAACACCGTGGGATCCAGCCGAGCACCTGCGGACGGAGGAAGACATGGTCGCTTACCTCGAGGCGGCTCTCGAAGAGGGTGAACCCACGCTTGTCGCAGCAGCGCTTGGCGACATTGCGCGAGCGAAGGGCATGACGCAGGTTGCCCGTGACGCAGGGCTCGGACGCGAAAGCCTGTACAAGGCGCTTTCGCCTTCTGGCAACCCGGAGTTTTCCACCATCCTCAAGGTCATCGCCGCACTCGGCCTGCAACTCCACGCGGCGCCCGCTCGCTCCAAAGCCGCGCACCGGTAGGGGCGGCAACCATGCTGACCGGTTGGAAGAACATAGCCCAAATGTTAGCCACCAAAATTTCCGCGAATGGTCGCGTAGTCATACCCGCCGAGATCCGCCAGGCATTGCACCTGCGCGACGGCGATAGCGTTTACTGGGAATTGGTGGATGGTGAAGCCCGCCTGAGCACACGGCGAACACGATTGGAAAAGGCACGGGCCATCTTCCAGGCCGCTGCCCCAAAA
This sequence comes from Pseudomonadales bacterium, assembly GCA_018057015.1. GTDB lineage: Bacteria > Pseudomonadota > Gammaproteobacteria > Pseudomonadales > UBA5518 > UBA5518. The sequence continues at coordinate 13,081 of JAGPES010000004.1, forward strand.
CATCGCAGCCGCTCGATGGCAGATGAACTCATCACGCAACGCCGCAAGGAAGCGACGTCGAGGGCCGTAAATGAAGGCCTAGATGCAAAGGCGCACCGCCGCCGCCAAGCGCCTGGGCATGACGTCCCGCGCGCTGCGCTGCCGGGTGAAGAAGCTGGGGATCGACTGAGGCCTGTGAACTGCACGCGCCGACTTTCGGCGCCAGGCAGCTCTGGAAGAGCGGTCAATCCCGGTCGGGAAGCACGAGCAATCGTTCGCTGCGCCACACCCGCACGATGCGCACTCGCGTCGCCTCCCGCCGCTACACGATGCGAAACGGAGGGAAAATCAATTCCCGCAGCCACGGCTGATCGAATTCCGGCACTACCCTGCCAATATCCGGATTCCGCTGTAACGATTCGACGCGCTGAAGTATGCCCTCGAGCATCCGAACCCCGATCTCGGGCACACCCTGCTCGGCGTACCAGATCCTGATCGCCTCCAGATCCGCAACTGCGGATTCGGCAAAGCTGATCGTCAATTGGCCCATTGCACTACACCAGCCCAAGCCGCTCTGCGACTTCATCCCGGGAGAGCTCCCGGCCGGCTTCCAGATCGCCAAGACCAGCCAGCACAGCGCGCATGAATGCACGCTCCTCCTCTGCCTTCTCGAATTCGGCCAACGATTGCATGACCGCCACGCCGCGCCCCCGACTTGTCAACAGTACGGGCCGGTGCGCCTCGGTAGCATGCTTCACAACACGCCCGGGATTGACCTTCAAGTCAGAAAGCGGAATGACGTCTTCGGAAAATTTCGCACGCATGATCGATGCCTCCGGATCCATGACACCGGCATATTAGCACCCAATATTGGAACCTTTAACAGCACCTTTAACAGCACCTATCCAGCAGATCCGAATGCCCCTCAAGACGACTGCCATGGCAGCAGTGGCTCTGGATTGCCCGATGCCGACGACACGGTTTGACCGATGCAGCCGTTATATGTACGTTGTATATGTACATATCTGTACAGGGAAAGCCTTATGCTGCAAATCACCGCCACTGAACTGCGCAGGCACCTGTTCGAGTACCTGCAACGCGTCGAGCAGGGTGAATCGATCCAGATCAAGCTGAACGGCCGGGTAATCGGTTGCCTGGGTCCGCAGCACGACGACAGCGAGAAGGCTCTGGCGCGGCTGCGGGAACTCGGCAAAACAGCGCATATTGGCGACATCCTCGCGCCAACGGATGAAGCGCCCTGGAACGCCGATGAAAACAATCTGTGATACCCATGCGTTGATCTGGTGGTGCCTCCAGCCCGACAAACTCGGCGCCGCCTCGTATCGCCATATCCGGTCGGCGCTCGACCACGACACCCTGATGTTCTGCGACATCTCTTACTGGGAGATCGCCATGTTGCTGAAGAAGGGGCGATTCAGCGTGAGCGTCGGCATCTCGGAGTTCCTCGATCTGCTGACGCGCGCCTGCGGCTCATCAGTACAACCGATAACCCCGGCCATTGCGGAAGCCTCGCAGGACGGACGATTCATGCATGGCGACCCCGCGGACAGGATCATAGGAGCGACCACACTGGTCCTGAACGCCACCCTGATCACGGCTGATCGTCAGCTGCAACAGGTGCCAGGGCTGCGTTGCGTCTGGTGACTGTTGCGCCAATGGCGCCTCGGGGTCATTGCCAATCAGGTGCCGACAGGCGCCTTGCCGGACGCTGCTGTCGCCATGAATGGCGACCCACAGGTGCCGCCGTTGTGGGTCGGCATTCATGCCGACATCTGCCTAACGGCAAAACATCAGACATTTCCTACAGACACCCCACCACGATTCACCTACCGTGAAACCGCCGCGAAAGGACTCGTGGCGTTCCACGGAAGGGAGGTCTCAGGACGAGACCTGCGGCCAGGGACGAGGCCCAATCCAGGCCACGCTGCCATGTGCCGGTCAGGACGACCGACATGGCAGCGGTGGCCCCGGATGATGGCAACCCCACGTCCCCGTCCGCTCGGAAGCATGGGGCGACGCGCCTCGAGCGCACGCCCTGATCCGGCGCGAAAGGATTCGCGCCCGTCCACGGAAGGAGATTTGCGAAATGAACGCGCAGCGCCCATGGATGGGCCCGCCCCGCAGATACGATCGCGGCATGACGCTGGTCGAGTTGCTGGGCGTGCTCTCGATACTCGCCATCCTGATGGGGATCGGCATTCCCGGCATGCACCGGTTGGTGGCGGGTACGCGCGCCGAGAGCAGCATGACGGAGCTCTTCGGCTTGCTCGGTTCCGCGCGGCAGACGGCAATCCTCACGCGCCGCGAAGTGACGCTGTGCGGGACAGCGAACGGCACGGCCTGCTCGAGGAATTGGGACGGTATGCCGACGCTGGTGTTCATCGACAGCAACCGGAACCGGCGTGCGGACGAGAACGAAGAGATATTCCAGGTGGCGCAAACGACTGGCTCGGCGCGCATACGCTGGAGCGCCTCTGGCAACCGCAATTACCTGCGCTACCGCCCGGACGGCGGCGTGAAGGAATTCGGCAGCTTTACCTATTGCCCCGAGGACGGCGACGCACGCGGGGCGCGCCAGATCATCCTGAGCGCGACCGGCCGGCCGCGCTCCGCAGTGGACAGCGACGGCGACGGAATCGTCGAGGACCAGAACGGCATACCACTCAGCTGTAACTGATGTCGCTGCGCTGGCGCCCATTCACAACGAAAAGAGCCAAAGCGGGGGCGGAGTGCAGGAGCGCATCACTTCCAGCAGTCGACGCCCAACCCCCCGGTAGCGTCGCGCCGGCCCGTATTGCTCACAGTCAGCGTTGCACATTTGGCGTCATCCCGAGATTGCCGGTTCACCGTATCGGCCGTCGCCAGGTACCCCATGCCGCCGTTGTTCAACGTGAGACTGAGCACGTAAATCGCACCGGGGTCATCGGCGTCGACCCAGTTGGATTTGTCGTCCACGCCCATCGTGACCTCATCCAGACCAAAGAACGCCAACGAGTTCGTGTAGACCTTGTTGTCGCCGAAATAGACCTCCTGCCTGGCCGCAACATCCAGCAATTTCGCCTTGGCAACAGCCCGGTTACCTTTCAGAACCTGATGCTGGTAGGTCGGTACCGCAACGGCGACGAGAATACCCAGGACGATCACCACGATCATCAACTCGAGCAGGGTAAATCCAGCACTTCGTCCCCGTTGCATAACTGTCCGCTCCTTGTTGGGTCAGTGATCCACGTCTTTCTCGAACCAGTAGGTGCGATAGTGGCTGGACACGCTTGCATTCTGGAAGTCGCCGGGCCGACCCATGATGAAATTGCCACCCAGCGACTGGTATTCCGTTGGCAGCCCGGCACCCCACGCGCTGTCCTCATAACGGTCGACGGCGGTAGAGGGCCTGACCAGGCCGTTGTCGTCCAGGAGGTTCCGGTTGATCACCGGCCTGCCGTTGAACAGGTTGACCGCGTAACCGCGCCCGATGCCGAGCTTCATCGCATTGCACTCGGCCGCCTCCGTCGGACCGCCTTCCGGCAGATAGGACGAGAAATACACCTGCCCACCGATCGTCAGCGTGGGCGCCAGGATCTTCTCGCCCGGCTCGGTGAGCGCGAGCTTGTAGCCGTTATCCAGCAGATCAGCCGCATCGTCGCAACCCGTGTCCGGCGCGCCGGTTACGAGGAAGCAATCCGCATCCGCCAGCTCGCCAATCTCGATCGCGGCACGGGCCCCGGAAGTCGGGATCGTTGAGCCATGGGGATCCTTGATCACGAACAGGTAATCGTCGCGGGCGGCCTGCTTCGGATGCTCGCGATCACCCGAGCCGATGAGCAGCGCATCGAAGCTGCCGGGACTGGTGTCGGGATCCCTGGCGAACACGACGTCGATGCGATTCATGAACCGGCGGTCATCAGAACCGCCGTCATTGCCCAGATCGCCGAGCGCCGCGAGTTTCGTCATCTTCCAGTTCTCGCGGTTGTCCGCATCGTCCCCGGGATCGAGATTTCGCGGCAGATCGATACGCCAGATGTTGCCGCCCATATCGCCCACGTACGCCCGATCGTCGATGTCGTCGCCGTTGCTGTCCACCACCGCTATCTCGGCGGCGATGCTGTCGTCGAGACCGGTGTTGGTGTCATGGACGACGCCGGTTCCACCGTCAGCGCCGGCGGAACCGTTGTCCACCGCCTTCCAGATCAGGTGACCGGTCTCGGCGTCGACGATGTAGATCGCATTTCCCTTCGGGTCGGTGCCGCTCAGGTCCGGTTGCGTGCCTGTTGCATGGTTGTCATAGCCCTTGCGCGGCGTGCTATCCGAGGTGGCCGTGCGACCGCCGTCCCCGTAATAGCCGCCGCCGAAGACCAGTACCCGCTTTTTCTCGTCGCCGTACATCACGGTGGCCGCTGTCGGCGTGGAGAACGTCAGCGCGAGCTCCTCGAATCCCGCCGTCTGCGGCACGATGCGCCAGATCAGCCGGGGATCATCGGGATCGGAAATGTCGATCCCGTAGTAGCCGGCACCGCCGCGACGCAGGCCGAAGAACACCCACGCGGTATCGCCGTCGGTGCTGTCGATGGTAGCGCCGTCGGGGCCGGGATCGACCATCACCACGGGTTCGCCGTCCACACCGATCGGATGCAGCGGCGAGCCCAACGGGACCACGCCATTGCGATGTGCCTTGTTGATACCGAGCACCATGCGGGGCATGAACGCCCAGTTTTCCTTGCCTGACTCGGTGCATGCGGTCTCGCTGCCGCCGATCTGCCCGTTGGCATCCGTATCACCGCAACTCGCGCCGGCCTCCGTGTTCTGGATCATGCGGAGATAGCCGTCGTTGCTGCCCATCAGCACGCGAATGTCGGGATTCGTGCGCGAGAAACCGTTGCGCGCGCCGTAGTTGAGCGGCAGCGGCCGTGAGTGCAGGGCATCGGCCAGTATCCACTTCCGCGCTTCCCGCGTGGTCGGCACCGAGCCGTCTGAAGCGCAGTTCCGGAGCCCGCGCGCGTAGCAGATGAGCTGGCGCGCCTCTGCAACGCTCGCCGCCCCGAGATCGGTCTGCAGGCCGCCCGCCGTGGTGTCGTCCATGTCGAGCGCCATCAGGGATGCTCCGGTGTCGGCTTCCGTGAACACCTTGCGCTTGTTCTCGCTGTTCAGCACGCCCGGGTCACCCGGATTCGGTGACGTCATCGACAAAGTGGCCCCGGGGATGCGGTGACCCGCGCCCCCGCGGGAGGCAAACGGCCCGTCGCGGCCGTTGATCTTGTGCCGCTGCTCGTCGCCGGCATTTACGTCGTTCACCGAATCCGTGTCCGGCAAGGAGGCAGCAGTGGTCCAGTAGGTCAGCGCGCCGTAATTGATGCGCCCTCCGGGGGCAATCGCCGAGTTCACGCTATCGAGCGCGTCGTACACGATCAGGTTGCCCGCGGAGTTGTAGCCGAGCTTGAGCTTCTTCAGGTTACCCGGCCAGAACGGACCCTGGTCCTCGTCCGCGTTGAACAGCGCGATGAAGATGTCATCGCTGAATTCCACGCGATTGAACACGTTGACCGGGACGGAAGCCGCCACGAAGGACGCGCTGACGCTGAGGATCTGGTTGAAGATTTCCTTGATCTGCGCCAGCAGTTGCTCGGCACTGGCATTCTCGGCATCGAGCACGGTCGCACCCGCTTCCGCGTATTGCGAGAACTGCCCGGCCGGGCCACCGAGGCGCAGGATGTAGGTGCCAAGGGTCTGGTCGCCGGCGGGCACGGCGCCCGAACTCCAGTTGGGATAGCTGGCGTGCGCGAGATCCGTCGTATCAAACCACTGTATGAACTGGCTGAAGTAATCCGAGCCCCGGCGCGCAACCGTGGCGATGCCGCCCTCGGCAGTGGTCCCCGTGCCGTGCTGGGCACGCGACTTGTTCGCATCCGCATCGGTGGCACCCTCCTGCTGCGATGCGCCGAACATCAAATTGATTGCGTAGGTGCCGGCGCACTGCGCGTCGGGACCGAGCGGGGAGACGTAATTGCCATTCTGCTCGACATGGGGGTTGTCGGGATCATCGCGCTTCGGACCGCCAGTGTCCCATTGCAGCACCGCGTCGATGCCGCCGTCGGGATCGAGATTCAGGTTCGCCGGCGTCTCGTCGGACCCGTCCAGCCCGGGCAGATAGCATTCCTGGTCGAGGTTCTTGCCGGACTGACCCGTGAAGTCGTTCCATCCCTCGTGCCCGTATTTGACCGGCCCCCCGGTCAGGTAGCGGAACAGCTCGAAATACAGCTCTGCACCCTGGTACTTGTGCGCCTGGCTGGCGTTGGCGGCACCATTCTCGCACCCGGGCGGCGGTTCCTTGATGGCAGCGGTACCGTCCGCATCGAGAATCGTGTTGCCCGCCGATGCATTCGACAGACGCAGCGTGAAGGTCTCGGGGCCGACGGCATCGGCATCGACCTTTGTGGTGAGCTGCACGGTTCTGGTCGCCATGCCTGCCGGAAACGACAGCGTCGTGGTGGGTATCGCAGTGAAATCCGTCGGTGAAACCGCGGTGCCATCGACCGTCGCGTAACTGATCGTCGCAGCGGTGGTGGTGGGGCCCGCACGCGTGACGGTGAACGTGATCGGGTTGCCTTCGACGACGGGCGCCGGGTCGTCGACGCTGAAGCCCCGCGCCAGATTGCAGATGGTGCCGTAGCCGACGGCCGTATCGGTCGCGCCACTCATACCGAGCGTGATCTTGAAGCCCTCGGTGTTCTCCGCCGCCGTATCGCCGGTGGTGGGCACGGTGATGGTGACGGTGGATGCGCTGGGCGTCTTGAACGGTGCCTTGTTCTTCTGGATCGTGAGGCCTGTCATGGATGGAATGGTGTAGTCCGTTCCGCTGGTAGCGGTGTCCACGCCGGCGGCACCACCATTCGCAATCGCCACGCCGAGCGTCTTGTCGGAGTTCTGGTCGTTGGTGCCGGATCCCGTGATCGTGAACACTGCGTTGCCGCCCTCGGCCACCACCGCGTCGTTGATCATGAACGTCATGCCGAAGGCGGTCATCGTCTTGTCGGCGCTGACCGAGCCGGTGCAGCTCCCGCTGCCACCGCTGCCGCCAGACGCGACACCGCCGGGACTCGGCAGCGAAAACATCTTGCGCAGCAGCTCTTCCCTGGCGTGGTTGGTGTCATTGGCCTTGAAGCTGCGAAAGCCACGCAGCACGTAGGCGCCGTCGTCGTGATGGTTGACCATCATGCCGACCTTCACGCCCTCGAGATCATCGAACAGCGTGGCGAGGACAACGCGGATCACGTCGAAGCGAGTCAGCGACGTGAGGCCGAGGTGCCAGTCGCTGTTGAGCTCGCTCAGCTTTGCGTTGATTCTCGGACCCAGCACCGCCAGGCAATCCGCACCGACAGTGCATCCCACGGAATCGAGGTTATCGGGTCGCAGGTCCAGCGTCAGCATCACCAGCGGCTCCAAGGCTTGCGCATCGGGATCGAGCCCGCTGAAGATGATGTCGGTGTCGTCGCTGTAGCCCGCGGTCGGCGCCGTCAGCGCCAGCGTGCAGGCAAAGGTGCGGCAGATATGCGAGATTTTCATGACTCCCTCCCTGGAATCACGCGATATGCGATCAGTCACAGCCCCCCTGGAGGCCCTGCCGCATAAGCACCAGTACGCCCTGGTCCAGCGCCGAACGGCCGAGCCTGTCCTCGCTGCCGTCGTAGGTTCCCTCCACGCTGAACCAGGCGCCGTCGAACTCATCCTCGCTGACGTTCAACCGCCGCGGCACCTTGCCGCGGCAGTAACGGTAGGTCACCCTTGCCTGCGTGCGCTCACCGTGCGGCGCCTCGAGCAGCTCATCATCCATCGTCACGTCGGCGTGATCGCAACCCGTGACATTGCCGTTACAGCTGGTTTCGCCGGGCTCCCCGCCTTTCAGGTTGGCGGGCCGCGCGATTACGGCGTCAATGACCGACTGCGCGCGTTCGAACGCGCTGAGGCGCGCCTCCTCGTTGCGCGCCATCTGCAGCTCGAAAATGCTGCCCCGCATCGCGGCAATGCCCAGTACCGTCAGCAGCAGCAGGATGATCAGCCCCACGGCCAGCACGACGCCGCGCTGATGCCGCATGCCGGGTCCATTCAAATACGTCACGTACGCCCTCCTTGCCCGGGAGCCGTCAGTCCGGGGACGACATCTGCAGCTTTTCGCTGTTGCGCAGCTGCACGGTCATCGAATAGACGCGGCGGTAAAAAGCGTCGTTCCTGGCGGCAACGGTCTTTCTGCCCAGCTTGTAGGTCTTGTCATTCACGTATCCGGTCACCGGCCTGATACCGCGCACCAGCAGGAATATCCGCGCGGTGGCCGCGTCCGCAAGTTCGGCGTTGTCGGGATCGGCCGTGTAATGATCGGGAGCCAGGTCGTCGTCGGCACCGTCCACGCCCCATTCGATCTGCATGTCCTCGACCCCTTCCACGAGCACTTCGGCCCTCATGTCGTCGCCCTGCAGCGTTTCGCGCACCAGCGTCGGAATGCCATCTTCCCCGGCCGAATCGGGTCGGACATAGAAAATCTGCGGCTGGTACTGACGGACGTTCGACGAGAACTGCGGCACGCTAACGGTGCAGTCGGCGCAGGTATCGCCAGCGCTGTCGGCGCTGTACAGCGCCCCGACCGAGCCGTTGGTGAAGAAATAGGCCGTTCCCGGGGTCAGGTCGCCGGATGCTGCCGTCAGCGCCCCATCCGCGTCGTATTCCCGTACGGCATAGTCTCCGACCCGCTTGATGGCGAACCCATCCGTCCCGTCGACGACGTCGTGGTCATCAATGCAGTCGTAGTCCGGATCGTCCACGTTGCCGGTCTCGTCGTCCTTGTCGAAGAACTCTAGCGGTAATTCGACGCTGATCATCCAGTCGTCATTGCAGTCCGCTCCCTCGGAGAGCCGACCGGTATCGAGCGCCAGCGGATCGGGGTCCGTGTCGATCATGCCACCGAAATAATTCATCATCGCCAGCTCGCGCGACAGCACGCGCAAGGCGTAGCGACCGTTCTCCTGCACGCGCGCGACCTGCTCGTCCTGCATCGCACTGATCTTGCCCTGCTGGAACAGCACGACCAGGCCCAGAAGGACCAGCGCCGACAGCAGCAACGAGACCATCAGCTCGATCAGGGACAATCCGTACTGCCGCCGTTGCGCACCCACGTGCAGCTTCTCCCTGCTCAGGTGGTGATGAAGAACGTGAACGTGGCCACACGGCGGTAGCGGTCACTGCCGGGCGCTTCCCCGGTGCCATAGCGGCCCGTGTCGTTCAGGCCGCCGTCGCAGCCGTCGATATCCGTCGGCTCGAGTTCGCCGGCGCCCCGCCAGACCACCGTCAGGGTGTAGAGCCCCGCGCCACCGCCCGCGGGACCGGCAAGACATGCCCGCGGGTTCACCAGTCCGCCGCTGCTCCGGGTATCGCCATCCACGTCCCGGGTTTCGGCCACACCGTCCATCTGCAGCTCCCATTGGTAGAGATCGGCGGCTGCCATCTGCGCGGCGGTACAGGTGTCGGCGTCGCTGTCACAGCCGGGGTGGGGCTCGGCCCGCGAACCGTCCCCGATGACATCGCCCGTCACGTACCCGGACAGTGCGGAGGTGTTCGCGCGCATGCGCTCGATCAGGTCCATCGCAAGGTGCGCAGCCGTGGTGCGCTGGACGGCATCGTAATTTGCCTGCTTGCCGGAGATCTGCATGCCGATGATCGCGAGAATGCCAACCGACAGCACCAGCAGTGCCACGAACACCTCGATGAGTCCGACGCCGGCCTGCTGGCGGCGAAGCGGTGCGATGTAGAGGGATGCGAACATCATGGCACTCTCGAACACGGCTTCGATGCGGGCATGCAGCATTACGCCCACGCTCTCGTTGACCTTGCTGGGAACTGATGCGGTTCCGAGCGTAACAACGGGCGGTCCCAGCGCAATCGCGTGAGGACGAACGGCAGGATTCGGGGAATGAGCGGCGGCTGACAGGGGGGACGGCGTGCGGACGCGTGAACCGCGCGAGGCATTCCCGGGCGTATGTCGGGATTTGGCGATCCAGCACGACTGCCATCGATGGCGACCGAAGCCTGAGTCGGACAATGTCCGGGCAAATCCGGACCCGGCGCTCCTGCGCGAATTCGTGACGAACTTCACGCAACCAGACGCCTTCGCCTGTATTGGTCGCCGCTCATCCCCCGAATCGCACCGTCCATCCGCGCACAGTGGCAGTTTGACGGGCCGTTACTAGACTTGTGACGGGGATATTTTTTCGGGTGGCGTTGGGTGACAACGGCGATGCACAGGGTGGTGAGGCGGATGGCGGGCAGGCCGGCCGAAGATGGCTTTACGTTGGTCGAACTGCTGATGGTGCTCGTGGTGGGCGTGATCCTGCTCACGATCGGCGCTCCGGCCTTCAACGATACGGTCAAGAACAATCGACTGGTTGCAAGCATGAATGCCTTGTCCGGAATGCTCGGCAGTGCGCGTGCCGAGGCAATCGCCCAGCGGGCCACCGTAACCATTTGCAGCAGCACTGATGGCGCTGAATGTGATGAGGACGAGTGGGGAAAAGGCTGGATTTCGTTCCTGGACCTCGACAACGACGGGGAGGTGGAGGTGGATGACGGCGAGACGGTGCTGAGGCGAGCCAACGCCGTTCCCGGCACGATCAGCGTCGCGTTGGTCGGTGTGACGACGGTGCGCTACGGCAGCCAGGGCTTCGCGACCACGGGCGCCAACAGCACGTTCCGGCTGTGCGACGACCGCGGCGACACCCACGGACGCGCGCTGCTGGTCTCCTCGACCGGGCGCGTCAGCGTGGCCACCGACACGGATGCGGAGCCGGACGGCATCGTGGACGATGCCGCTGGCGGCAATATCGATTGTCCATGAGGCATCTGACGTTCATGCGACCCAATGTTGACAGGCGATTTCGTCATCGTGGCTTCACGATGGTGGAAGTCATGATCACGGTGCTCGTGCTCTCGATCGGCATGCTGACGATCGCGAGCCTGCAGGCCACCGCCAAGCGTTCGGGCCACCAGGCTTGGCAGCGATCGCTCGCGATTGCGCTGGCCGACAGCATGGTCGAGCGCATCCGCGCCAATCCGTCCGCCGCCGCCGACTACCACACCGGGTTGGGAGACGCCGCGTTGGGCGGCGGGACCATCGCCGACGCACCCACCGACTGTGCCGCGGAGGAGTGCTCGACGGAGCAGATGGCCGAATGGGACCTGTGGAACTGGGAGCGGCGGCTGGATGGGGCGGCAATCCAGGACGCCGACGACAACGATGCCGGCGGGCTCATCGAGCCTCATGGCTGCATCGTCTTCGAGGAGGCAGGCGCAGCGGCGCCCGATACGGGCCGCCTGCGCGTGGTGGTGAGCTGGCGCGGCCTGACGGACACCGCGGATGCGGTGCAGGCGGGCGATGCCTGCGGCGAAGCGGAGGCCGGCACGCTGGCCTCGCGCCGGCAGGTCGTGGTCAACACCTACGTGATCGACGAGGGGAGCTGAACCGATGATGCGCCACAGCAGGCGTCACTCGCGCGGCATGACCATGGTCGAGCTGCTGGTGGCGATGGTCATCAGCCTGTTCGTGATAGGTGGCGCGATATCGCTGCTGATCGCGTCCAAGCGCTCGTACACGGAATCGGAACGCTATGCGCGCATGGGCGAGAACGGTCGTTTTGCCCTGCAGATACTGTCGATGGATCTGCGCCACGCGGGCTTTTTCGGCGAGGCCGCCCCTCCGGGTATCGAGGCGGATGCCGGGCTGGACGACGTGACCGACGACTGCACCGGCGAGGCAGCCGTGTATGACGTGGAAAATTTCCTCTTCGTGGCGCGTGCCGATGCCGACGGCGAGGCGATCGGTTGCATAGACGACGCGGTGCCCGACAGCGACGTGGTGGTCATCAAGTCGGTGCGGCCCAGGCCGCTGTCGGATGGCGAGCGCGACGACCCCGGCGACGACACTGGCACGATCGATACGCCCGAGTCGCTGGGTGGCACGAATACCTACGTGATGGCGAACGCGATCAACGGCGTGCTGTTCGACGGGGCCGACACCGCGCCGTCGATCGGCATCGGTGGCGACGTGCCCCTGGGCAACGCGTGGGAGTATCGCTACCAAGCCTACTACATCCGCGACGGCGATGTGCCGCAACTCAGCCGCAAGATCATCCGCTGGGATGGCGCCGGCATGGCGGTGGTGACGGAGGATGTCGTCGACGGCATCGAGAACCTGCGCGTGATGATCGGGACGGATAGTAACGACGACGGCGAGGTCGACCGCTACCGCGATTCCGAGGATGCGGATATCGCGTGGGATCGCGTGGAGTCCATGGAAATCCACCTGCTGGTGCGCAGCCTCGACCGGCTTCCCGGCCAGGAGGATGAGCGGACCTACAACCTGGGCAACGAGGCGCTCGAGCCGGGCGGGCCGTTCCAGCGCACGGTGGTCAGCGGCGTGGTTTCCGTGCGCAATGCCATGTTGCTCATCCGGGGAAATATATGAAATCGCTTCCCAGAAATCGCCAGCAGGGCGTTGCGCTGGTGGTGGCGCTGATCCTGCTCACGGTGCTCGCGCTGATCGGCATCTATGCGGCGGCCACCGGCAGCCTGGAGTTGCGCATGGCCAGGAACATGCAGGACGCGTACGACTCGTTCCAGTCGGCGGAAGCCGGCATCGCCGCGGTGGTCAGCCTCGCCCGCCTGGGGCCGGATCCGTTCACGGGCGACGACGAGGACGAGCCGTTCAACGGCGCGGACGATCCGCTGGAGCAGCTGAACGACGGGCAGGACAGCGTCACCGCCACGGTGGAACTGATCCTGCTGGGGGCGGTCTGTCCGCGTTCGGAGCTCGCCAGCAGTACGGACCTGATTGCGTGCGACCACTACCGCGTCGAAGCCGAGCACGTCAGCGACGATGCGCGCGCGACGGTGGACCAGGGCGTCGTGAAATCCGTGATAGGCAGTGCCACATTGTGATTCCGGGAGGTCGGAAATGTTGAGCGAACGCAGGATGTCGGGCATGGCAACGGGGCCGGGTACGGGCTGTCGGCTGGCAGTGGGGGCGGTGAGGCCCGCCGCACTGATGCTGTGCGCCCTGCTGTCGTGCAGCGGCGTATCTGTCGCCGATGACACCGAGATATTCCGGGCGACCTACGACGGCGAAGCCACGAACTCGCGGCCCAAGGTGCTGATCGTCTTCGATGACTCAGGCAGCATGGACACCACCGTCGCCGGGTCGAAGCCGGCTTACGACCCGGGCACGACCTATGCTGCGGTGGGCGACGTGAAGAGCGGACGGCTCTACTGGGCAACCGGCACCGACGGCAAACCACCCGCCAAGGACACGTCGCAATATGTGAACGACGCGAAGAATCGTTGCGATTCCTCCTATGCCCCGTTGAGCAATCAGGGTTTCTATACCGATCGTGCCGCGCGGTGGAACTCGACCAGTTCCACGTCCTGGCAGAATCTGTCCACGAGCAGCCGCGATCCGCTGCACTTCGATTGCGGTGCGGACGTGACGAACTCCAACACCGGCAACGGCACGGGGACGGGCCAACCGGGCACCGGATACCCGCGCGCGAGTACGCCGCGCCCCTACGGCGCGGCGCAGGACGCGTCGGTGGACGACAACTGGAGCACCTACCGCTTCTATACCGCCAATTACATGAACTGGTATTACAGCACCACGGTGAGCGACCGTACCCGCATCGAGATCGCGCAGGACGTCATCACGGACATCGTCGATGCAAACCCGGCGATCGACTTCGGGCTGGCCGTGTTCAACCGCAACTACAACCTCAGCGGTTCCTACACCGCCAGCTCGAATTACGACGGTGCGCGCATCGTGCGGCGCATCATCGAGAACGGGAGCGCCAGCCAGCGCAGCAACCTGGTGAGCCTGGTCGATAGCCTGCAGCCGGAAGGCTCGACGCCGCTCTGCGAGAGCGTCTACGAGGCCTACCGCTATATCGTGGGCGCAAGCGTCCTTTACGGGAACGAAACCTACGCCAGCGACCCGCCTGCCAAGGACGCCGCCGCCGAGAGCGCAGGCAAATATCTGTCACCCCTGAGCGCCTGCCAATACGTCTACGTCATCGTCATGACGGACGGGGAGCCCCAGCTCGACCTCGATGCCAATGCGCGCATCAAGACCCTGACCGGCAAGACGTGCAAGAAATACAAGGCGGCAGGGATCGGAAGCTACCCGGACGAGGACGAGAACTGCCTGCCGGAGCTGACCGAATACATGTACAACCACGACCTGGACGGCGACGCGGACAACGGTGAGCAGAAGGCGATCACCTACACCATCGGCTTTCACTCGGACCAGAAACTGCTGAGCGATGCGGCCACCAAGGGCGGCGGCGTCTACTACACGACAAACAGCGCCGAGGGCCTGGCGGACGCGTTCCAGGGCGCCGTCACGGGGATACTCTCGACGTCGAGCACCTTTACTGCGCCATCGGTAGCGGTGGATACCTTCACCCGCACCGAGAGCCGCAACGAGGTCTTCTTCGCGATGTTCGAACCCCGGGCCGGCACCGACTGGCCCGGCAACATCAAGAAGCTCCGCATCGACATCGATGACGGGGTCGCGACGCTGGTGGACGCCGACGGGCTCGCGGCGCTGGATGACAGCGGCAATATAGCCGACACGGCGAGAACCTACTGGAGCAGCGGCGACGACGGCTCCACGGTCGACAAGGGCGGCGTCGGGCAACTGCTCGCGGAACGGGATCCCGATTCGCGGGCAATCAAGACCAATACGGGCACCGGCGGCGCGCTGCAGGACTTCGTGCCCGAGAGCATCACCGAAACGGCGTTCGGGGTGGCCAGCGAGACGGAACTGCTCGACCTGTTCGGAGTGGATACTCGCAGTGAGCTCGACAACCTGCTCGCGTGGGCGCGCGGCTGGAGCGACAGCTCGAAGAGCGAGACCCGCGGCTGGATCCTGGGCGACATGCTGCACAGCCGTCCGCTGGTGCTCAATTACGGCGCGCGCGGCTCGCATACGGCCACCAACCCGGACATCCGCATCGTGGTCGGCACCAACGCCGGCTTCCTGCACATGTTCGACAACGCGGACGGCGGGGAAGACTGGGCCTTCTTCCCGAAGGAGTTGGCCGCGGTCCTCGACCAGCGGCGCGACAACGCCACGGGCCGCGACCCCGTATACGGCGTGGATGCGTCGCCCGTGCTCTACAGCAAGGACATCAACCGCGACGGCACGATCGACTCCACCGCCGGCGACAAGCTGTACGTCTACTTCGGCCTGCGCCGCGGTGGCACCTCCTATTACGCGCTGGACGTATCCAATCCGGACAGCCCGGCGTTCCTGTGGAAGATCGACGGGAACACGGCGGGCTTCGGGGAACTGGGACAGAGCTGGTCGGTGCCCGTGCTGACGCGCGTGCCCGGCTACGCGAGCGACGGCGTGCCGAAGCCCGTGCTGGTCTTCGGCGCCGGCTACGACACGGCCAAGGACAGCAAGGCCTCGGTCGCCACCGCGGATACCGAGGGCCGCGGCGTCTACATCGTGGATGCCGTTACCGGCGCGCTGGTGTGGGGTGTCACGCCGGCGGACAATGCGCTGAAGAACCTGCAACTGACCGGGATGCAGCACTCGGTCGCGGCCGGCGTGAGCGTCGTCGACAGCAATGGCGATGAACTGACCGACCGGATCTATGCGGCGGACACCGGTGGCAACATCTGGCGCGTCGACCTGCCGGGCAATACCTTGCCGACGTCGGCTCAGACCACCTGGCGAGCCCTGAAATTCGCCGCGCTGAACACCTCGGCCGCCGACGGGCACGCCGGCGACCGGCGCTTCTTCTACGCGCCCGACGTGGTGCGGACCGTGAGTCGCCACTATGGCGCGTTCGATGCGGTGCTGATCGGCAGCGGCGACCGCGAGAACCCCAATGCGACCGACAATGACGACCGCTTCTACATGCTGCGCGACCTCCAGACCGGCATCTATGCCACGGCCGCCCCCACTGCGGACGAGTGTGACGATGACAGCAGCGACCACCGCTGCGATCTGCCGCTGACCAATGCCGATCTGTACAATGCCACGACCAACCTGCTGCAGGATGGAACCGACGAGCAGCAGACCGCGGCCCAGATAGCCATGGCCGCGGCAGCCGGCTGGTACATCAACCTGCAGGCCGCCGACGGGGAAAAGGCGCTGGCGCGCGCGGTGACCATCGCCGGCAAGGTCTATTTCACGACCTTCTCCCCGGTGATCGACAACGACAATCAGTGCGTGCCAACCGGCGGCACCGGCAGGCTCTACGCGCTGCGCCTGCTCGACGCCACCGCGGCGGTCGATTTCTCCGGGGACGACGAGCTGGGACTGGTCGACCGCAGCGCGACGCTGGGCTTCCTGATTCCCGATACGCCGGCGCCGCACTTCGGCAGCGACAAGAAGATCCGGTTGCTGTTCCCCTCGGGCGGCGGATTGCAGGGGCAAGCCAACCCCTTCGACACGGGGGCTGGGCTGCGCGAGCCCTACGGCACCTACTGGTACAACCAGGAATACTGATATGGGGCACGGGAAGGCAACAGGGATGCGCAGTCGCAGCCGAGGCTTCACCCTGATGGAAGTGATGATGGTAGTGGTAATCGTCGCGATCCTTGCGGCAATCGCCTACCCGTCCTACCAGGAGCAGGTGCGCAAGTCGCGGCGCAGCGACGCCAAGCAGGCGCTGATGGATGCGGTGAACCGCCAGGAGCAGTACATCCTCGACCATTCCACGTACACGGCGGACATGGAAGATCTGGGCTACGATGCAGATCCTGCGGACTCGGAAGAGGGGTACTACACCATCGGTGCGGCCGCCGGCGCCTGCGGGACCATCGTGCGCTGCTACACGCTCACCGCAACGCCAGTCGCGGGCAAGTCGCAGGCGGATGACGCGAAGTGCACCAGTTTTGTCGTCGAATCTACCGGGGGCAGATCGGCGACCGGAACGATGGGAGATGAATGCTGGTGAGACCAATCAATCGAGGCTCGGTTATGCGTGAATCAGGTATGCGAATTTCATTCATGCGGCTTGTTTCCGCCGTGACGTTAATGACGGTGGCCGGCGTGGCCTCCGCGGGCGAATACGCCTGTCATGTCGAGATCGCCAAGAACAAACCGGCGATCGCGCTGGTCGATACTGATAGCAACGCCAATGCAGAACGTGCCGCGGCAGGCGCAACGGCTCGGGCCGCGGATGGCACGCGCGGGCCCGTGGAGCGCGTGGTGCAGTGCATCGATCGCCTGACCGGGCGTTTTTCCGACTCGCAGGTACAGGAGCAACTGGAGCAGCTTGCGCTTTGAGGCTCCCGCAGGCCACCAGATGACCGTCGCAGGCAAGGTCCGCTCCCGAGCCGGTCCAGCGTGGCTGCTGCAAAACGGAACGCGCGTGTCCATTCACCCATGACATTTCGGACCCCAGATGAAAAAGCAACGTAGGAGCGACAAGGGCGCAGCAGTTGTCTATCAGACCAATCGATTCTTCGAGAAGGACGGCCGGTGGTATTTCCTGACGCGGGAAGAAGGCATGAAGGGCCCTTTTCCCGATCGTCAAGCGGCTGAGGAAATGGCCGAAGCCTATAGCAAGGCTATGGGGTCTCCGTTTCGTCCGAGTGCCGAGCTAAGCCTGCTTCCGCTGGATGACTGATTCGTTGCGGTGCTGCAGAATCCAGAATCACCTGCAACTAACCGTCGGATTGATACGAAAAAGCGAAGCGGTGCTCCCGAACCGCCGCAGTCGCTCTCTCGGCGGCGGAAGGGGGAAAGGATCTTAGCGGAATTTGCGCAGTTTCCTCGATTGAAGGAGGCGCGCGTCACGCCGCCAAAGAAAAACAAGCGCCGATGCCAGCCAGAGGAGCAGTCCTGAAGTGGCGGCCAGAACACCCTGACCGACGGAAAAAACCCAACCGCCAGCGAGCCGGTAGATTACAGGCAACAGTTGGTAAATTGCCTCGGGGACGCGCCTGTGACGCCAGAACATCAATCTCATCAGGCCTCCATTCCTTTTCCTGAATTGGCTATCGCTGCGATCGAACCAGAACTGACAGCGTGCAGCGAGGCTCGCCAATGTCAGAGTCTTGCAGCACGCACAGGAACCGATCGAGTTGGGCCATCGCCAGTCGTTTCACCGGGCCATCTGCCGTGTCGAGTATCACCCCCCCATAAGCGCTTAGGTCTTCGGAGTGGTGCGACGCCCGATGCGCCCATATGCGGGAATTCCTCGGAAGGCCCCTGAAGCAACCGAAAACGGCATCGTATCTGCGGAGTGGGTGTGACAGGCTAACCGTGCTAGAAGCGGCTGAAGCACGCGAGCAGGACAGATGCGTTGAGCTGTCACTTCTGGCGTTTACGAACGGCAACAAGCGCCGCGAAACCGAAACCCATTAGCGCGACGGTGCCTGGCTCGGGAACGGCTACGCGCTGGACGAGGTTGGGAGCGAAGTCAAAGACTTCTACGCGGGTCACGCCCTCGGGTTCCAGATTCCAGTCTTGAACCAGGTCGAATGCGTCGCCAGCGTAGTCCGAACCGGGACCGCTGTCGAATATCCTGAGAGCGAGTGAGTCGGCCTGCAGGTAGAACACCCGCCAACCCGTCGTGGCTGGGTTGCCGATCGCCCAGGTCCAAGCGTAGTTCTCATCGTATACGTCTCGAGGAGTCTGGGCGCCAGGCGGGGCGAGCAAGCCGGAGATTGTGATGATCGCGTTGGACATGGACTCGCCATCGGCGCAAGGGTCGCAGCTATCGGTCAAGTCGAGTAGGTCGTCGCCAGCACCGAACTCGGCGATGTGGTTATCCCCGTCGGAATAGAAGTGCGCAAAAGAACCGGCGCTGTCGTACGTGGCAGAGAGATGGAAGACGTGTCCCGCCGGGTATATGTCCCACTCTTCGGTGAGGGCGATCTGGTAACTTTCGATGATGAGTGCTGCGTGAGACAGGCTTGCCAGGGCGCCTAGCAACAGGCCGACAGCCGTTCGCGTGAACATGGGAAATACCTCCGCAGTATTCTGTTGGGTTATCGGGCTGCGCAACACTGTCCAGCCCCCTCAGGTACTGGGGCATTGGCTGTCACAAAGCAACAAACCGGCAACACCGGACATCTGTCCACCCGCTAAAATAATTCACGCAAAAAACGATCCTGAATTTTCAATAACTTGTTTTACTTATTAAATTCCTAAATTATTCGCGCAAAGGCTGGTGCGAATGTAAAGTTTTGCGACAACCACATATGGGCGGTAACTGGCTCGGTGATGGTCGTGCGACAGGCAATGCCGTTCAGAACAAGAAATGCCTCAGCCAGTCAGAACGATGCGAACAGAGACTGCTTCTTGGTGGTGGGAAATGCAATTTTCCACAGAAACAGCATGAGCAGGGATCCAGATTGCGAAATCCCCTGTCTTTGCTAGCCTTGTTTTCAGCGAGTCAGCGCAGTGGTGGGTGGCGTTCATGGCAGGTCAGCGCAAAAGCGATATTGACACGGGGCGTCGGTGGTTCCGGACTCCATCGCGCATTTTCGTTGACAGGGGGCTGTGGTATTTCGACACCCGTGAGCGGACGATCGAAGGTCCCTACATAGACGAGGTGCAGGCCAAGCTCGCGTTGGACACGTACGTGAAACTGATGAGTTCGCGATTCGTGCTGAACGTGGAACTCGGCCTCATCGAGAAGGACGCGCGTGAAGTGCCGGCGCCGCCTCTCAAAAAAGGGGCGAGGTAGCGGGCAGCCAGCGGTATTTGCACCTGCCTCCTGCATTATGAATTTGCCGAATTTGGGCGATGGCCCCCCGTCACGCGGTTGGGGCGTGGCATTTTCACTCTCGAGATCAGCGCTGCGCTGAGTGCTTGCGGCGCTGCTGGTAGCCGATGCCAGCCAGTCCGAGAC
>JAGPES010000144.1 GCA_018057015.1 Pseudomonadales bacterium
AAGCCTTGGAGCAGCTGTGACGCTGCGACCCGGCGCCTCGGCATACCGAGGCGAACCGTGTGTCGCCTGGACGGCGACACTCGAGCCTACAGGGGCGAGGCGGATCACGGCGAAGCACTGCTTCGCCCCGCCGAGCGCCCGAAATCTGTGATTTCGGGCCGGGCCCGCAGGGTATTCACGGCGTGTTCGCAGCGGTATGCCGAGGCGCCGGGTCGCGACAATGGGGACCACAGCGCTCCAGGGCTCACGGGAATTCACGCCTCGTCCTCGATCAGCATCTCGGCGGCCTTGAGGCCGATGGCGACGCAGAGCGCGTTGGTGTTGCCGCTGATGATGTTGGGGATGACGGAGGCATCGGCGATGCGCAGGCCCTCGACTCCGTGCACGCGCAGGCGGTGGTCGACCACGGCGTCCTCGCCCGGGCCCATCGCGCAGGTGCCGACCGGGTGATAGACCGATTCGGCCTCGCGGCGGATGAACTCGAGGATCTGCCCGTCGCTGCTGCAGTTCACGCCGGGCTTGATCTCCGCGTCGCGGTAACCATCGAACACGCTGGAGGCGAAGATCTCGCGCACCCGCTTCACGGCGTCGATCATCACGCGCCGGTCCGCCTCGGTGGCCATGTAATTGGCGCGGATCGCGGGCGGGTAGTGGGCGAAGGGCGTGCGCACGTGCACGCTGCCGCGGCTGGTGGGACGCAGGTTGCAGATGGTCGCGGTGGTGCCGGGCACGGTGGTGAGATTGCCGTGCGCGTTGAGGCGGCCGGCGGCCGGCGTGTAGTGGATCTGCGCGTTGGGACGCTCGACGTCCGGCGCGGTGCGCAGGAACGCGCCCGCCTGGCAGGCCGGATGGATCAGCAGGCCCTCGCGCTTGATGCCCCAGCGCAGCGCGTTGCGCAGCAGGCCGAGCGGCGTGGTCTCGTCGGCGAAGGTCTTCACGTTGCGCAGGCCCTGCTGCACGTTGACCGTCAGGTGGTCCTGCAGGTTTTCGCCCACGCCGGGCAGCGCGTGTCGCGTGTCGAGGCCGAGCGGGCCGAGCACGTCGGGGTTGCCGATCCCGGAGAGCTCCAGCAGTTGCGGGCTGTTGATCGCGCCGCCGCAGAGGATCACGCCGCGCCGCGCGGCCACGCGCAGCACCTTGTCCTTGCGGCGGTATTGCACGCCGGTGACGCGCTCGCCCTCGAGCAGCAGCTTTTCGGCGAGGGCGTGGGTCGCCAGCTCGAGATTGGCGCGCTTGAGCGCCGGCTTCAGGAAGCTGGTCGCCGCGGTCTGGCGCACGCCGTTGCGCACGTTGACCTGGTAGCGACCGATACCCTCCTGGACCGGCCCGTTGAAGTCGGTGTTCCAGGGCAGGCCGATGCTCACGCCCGCCTGGATGAACAGGTCGGTGCACTCGAGCGGGGGGCCGACCTCGTCGACCCACAGGCCGCCGCCGCTGCCGTGCAGCGCATCGGCGCCGCGGGTGTTGTGCTCGCTTGCAACGAAGTAGGGAAGGACTTCCTCGAACGACCAGCCGGGATTGCCCGCCGCGGCCCAGGCGGCGTAGTCCTCGCGCTGGCCGCGGATGTAGACCATGCCGTTGATGGCGCTGGAGCCGCCCACCACCTTGCCGCGGGGCCAGGCGATCTTGCGGTAGTTCAGCTCGGGCTCGGGCTCGGTCTGGTAGCACCAGTTGACGCTCTTGTCCTTCATCAGGAAGGCGAAACCGAGCGGCACGTGGATCATCGGGTGGCGATCGGGGCCGCCTGCCTCGAGCAGCAGCACGCGCCGGCTCGCCTCGCGGCTCAGGCGTGAGGCCAGCGCGCAGCCGGCCGAGCCGGCGCCGATGATGATGTAGTCGTAGCTGGCGTCGATGCCGCGCGGGGTGATGCTCAAGCGGGTGCGCTCCGGTGCTGCGGAAGGGCGTCATTGTCGGCGATACCGGCGCACGGCTCCACGCCCACCCGATTACGCTTTGGTAAGCGGGCGGCTGGCGTCGCGAGGCGCGATTGTGGTCAGATGCGCGCCTTGCAGGGACGGGGATGTACAGGATGGCCGGAGCGAGCCTGCTCGCGCTGCTCGACGACATCGCGACGGTGCTGGACGATGTCGCGGTGATGACCAAGGTCGCCGCGAAGAAGACCGCCGGCGTGCTCGGCGACGACCTCGCGCTGAACGCGCAGCAGGTCGCGGGCGTTCGCGCGGAACGCGAACTGCCGGTGGTCTGGGCGGTGGCGAAGGGTTCGACGCGCAACAAGCTGATCCTGGTGCCGCTGGCGCTCGCGCTCAGCGCGCTGGCGCCATGGGCCGTGACCCCGGTGCTGATGATCGGTGGCGCCTTCCTCTGCTACGAGGGCTTCGAGAAGCTCGCGCACCGTTTCCTGCGCAGCGCCGGCGAGGCCGCCGCCGCGCGCGAGGCGCTGGAGCACGTGCTGCTCGATCCCGCCAGGGACATGGTCGCCTTCGAGAAGGAAAAGATAGGCGGCGCCATCCGCACCGATTTCATCCTCTCGGCCGAGATCATCGTGATCGCGCTGGGCACGGTGCAGGCGGCCTCCTTCGCGCACCAGGCAACGGTGGTCACCGTGGTCGCGGCGGCGATGACCGTGGGCGTGTACGGCTTCGTGGCCGCGATCGTGAAGATGGACGACGCCGGGCTGCTGCTGCTGCGAGACCCATCGAGCGGTATCGCGGGCGCGCTCAAGCGCGCCGTTGGCAACGGACTGCTGTGGATCGCGCCGCGCCTGATGAAGGTATTGTCGGTGCTCGGTACCGCCGCGATGTTCCTGGTCGGCGGCGGCATTCTGGTGCACGGTGTCCCGCTGCTGTCGCAGTGGCTGCACGGTGCGGAACACGCCGCGGCCGGCGTCCCCGGCGTCGGGGTGGTGATGGCCGGCCTGGTGCCGGCGCTGCTGAACGCCGGCGCCGGCATCGTGGCGGGCGCGCTGGTGCTTGCCGCGGTCAGCGCTTGCGGCGCACTGGCGCGGCGCCTGCGCCGGCGCCGGGACGGCGAATGAATCATCGGTTGCAGAGACGCAGGAGACAATGCAGATGGATACCACGACGCTGTTCTCGCTCGCCGGGCGCACCGCGCTGGTCACGGGGGGCTCGCGCGGCATCGGCCGCATGATCGCCGCGGGCTTCATCGCCCAGGGCGCGCGCGTCTACGTGTCCTCGCGCAAGCGCGAGGCCTGCATGGAAGTCGCGGATGAACTCGGGCCGCAATGCATCGCGCTGGCACAGGACGTCTCCACGGTCGCGGGTTGCCGCGCGCTGGCGGCTGCCTACGCCGGGCGCGAGCCCGCGCTCGACATCCTGGTCAACAATGCCGGCGCGGCCTGGGGGGCACCGTTCGAGAGTTTCCCCGAGACCGGCTGGGACAAGGTCATGGACCTGAACCTGAAGTCGCCGTTCTTCCTCACCCAGGCGCTGCACGGCGCACTCAGGGCCGCCGCCTCGGCACAGCGTCCGGCCAAGGTGATCAACATCGCATCGGTCGACGGGATACGCCCCAATCCCTGGGACACGTACAGCTACCAGGCCTCGAAAGCGGGGCTGATCCACCTGACACGGCGCCTGGCGGCGCGGCTGATCACGGACCACATCGTGGTCAGCGCCATCGCGCCGGGCGCCTTTGCCTCGGACATGAACCGCGCGGCGCGCGACCATGGCGATATCGCGGCGCTCGGGATACCCGCGGCACGGATCGGCAGGGACGAGGACATGGCGGGCGCGGCCATCTACCTGGCGAGCCGCGCCGGGGACTACGTGGTCGGCGAGACGCTGACCGTCGACGGCGGGCTGGTGAACTCGGCGCTCGGCGCGTCGCTGGATCCCTAGAGACCGCAGCGATCCGCCGCCGGTCGCATGCGACCGGCGGCGTGTTGCGCAAATTCGTTCAGAGGAGGAGCGATTTCTCGAGCATGATCACGCCCGTTCCGGCCACGTAGCCGAGCAGGGCGAGGCCACTGATATTGCGCATGTACCAGAAGAAATTGATGCGTTCCATGCCCATCGCGGCCACGCCGGCCGCCGAGCCGATGATCAGGCAGCTGCCGCCGGTGCCGGCGGCGAAGGCCAGGAACTCCCACAGGGGCGAGTCGGTCGGATAGGTCGCGAGGTCGTACATGCCCATGCTCGCGGCAACCAGCGGCACGTTGTCGATCACGGCCGACAGCAGGCCGATCAGGAACACGATCAGGTCCAGGTTGCCGACGCTGCGATCCAGGAAGCCCGCCGCCTGGGTCAGCAGCCCGGTGGCCTGCAAGGCGGAAACGGCGGTCAGGATGCCGAGGAAGAACAGCACGCTGGGCGTGTCGATGCGACGGATCACCTTGAGGATGTGCATGCCGGATTCCATCGCCTCGTCGCGGTCCTTGTGCAGCATTTCCGACGCCACCCACAGCACGCCGAGGCTGAACAGCATGCCCATGAAGGGCGGCAGGTGGGTCACGGTCTTGAACACCGGCACGAACAGCAGCCCGCCCATGCCGATCAGGAAGATCGCGTTGCGGTGCGAGCCGGGCACCGCGAGGTGGGCCTCGTCCTGGCTTTGCACGGGGCTGGTGATCTGGCGGCCGCGCAGGCGGAAGGTGAGGAACAGCAGGGGAATCGCCAGGCAGACCAGGCTGGGCAGGAAGATTCCCTCCATGATCTTCAGCGTGGTGATCTGGCCGCCGATCCACAGCATGGTGGTCGTGACGTCCCCGATCGGCGACCAGGCACCGCCGGCGTTGGCCGCGATCACGATGATCCCGGCGAAGAACAGGCGGTCGTCCCGGTCGTCGATCAGCTTGCGGATCAGCGAGATCATCACGATCGTGGTGGTCAGGTTGTCCAGCGCCGCCGACAGGAAGAAGGTCACGAAGCCGATGATCCACAACAGCGTGACCATGCTGGTCGAGCGGATGCGGTCGGTGATGATCGTGAAGCCGCCGTAGACGTCGACCATCTCGACGATGGTCATCGCGCCGAGCAGGAAGAACAGGATGCTGGCGGTCTCGGCGAAGCCTTCCAGCATCTGGTGCTCGCCGACCCAGGCCTTGATGATCTCCTCGGTGGGCTTGAGGGCGTGCGCGTCGAGGAACGCCTGGGGCAGGCTGGCGAGATCGATCAGCCCGGGTGCGGCGAGGATGTACACGGCCCAGCACAGCACGCCGGTCAGCACCGCAGACGCTGCCTTGTCGACGTTGATGTTGTGCTCGAGGATGATCATCAGGTAGCCGATGCAGAAGACGACGATGATGGCGATCAGCGGTAATGGCATGGATCCGGTCCGTTGGCGAGGATGATGGGGCAGGTTCAAAGCGCGCTAATCTACTGCAGGGGCGCGGGGGCTCACCAGCCGGCAGACTGGCAATTTCCCCACAGTTTGCGCCGGCGCAGGGCGTGAGCGCATTCGTCAGCACCGACCCGCCAGCCGGGCGGCGGTTTGTTTTGCGCAGCCGAGCGGCTATGCTGCGACGCCAACACGATGCGCGACGCCAGGGGAGAAACTGCATGACGGTGCAACGGTATTGCGCCCCCGAATCCGTGGCAGAAGCGGTGGCGCTGCTCGATCCGCAGGCGGGCGCGGCGGCATTTGCGGGCGGCACGGATCTGCTGGTGCAGATGCGCGCGGCGGCGCGCTCGCCCGCGACGCTGGTCGACCTGAAGCGCATTCCGGGGCTGGAGGGCGTGGAATTCGCGCCGCAGGCGGTGCGCATCGGCGCGGCGACGCGTTGCTGCGAGCTCACCGCCAGCGGGGAATTGCGCGCGCTATGGCCGGGACTGCTCGAGGCGGCCGGGCTCATCGGTTCCACGCAGGTGCAGGGGCGAGCCAGCCTCGGCGGCAACCTGTGCAACGCCTCGCCGGCCGCGGACTCGGTCCCGGCGCTGGTGGCCAATCGTGCCCGGGTATTGATCGCGGGACCCGGCGGCGAGCGCAGTGTCGCGGTCGAGGCATTTCCGCTCGGACCTGGCCGGACGGTGCTGGAAGCCGGCGAGTTCGTGCGCGCCATCGAACTGCCGCGTCCGGCGCCACGCACGGCGGATGCCTACCTGCGCTTCATTCCGCGCACCGAGATGGATATCGCGGTGGCCGGAGCGGGCGTGTCGCTCACCCTGGACGAACACGGCGTGTGCACCGATGCGCGCATCGCGCTCGGTGCGGTCGCGCCCACGGTGTTGCTGGCGCACGAGGCCGCGGCGGCGCTGATCGGTTCGCGCGTCGACGATGCGGCGCTGGATGCCTGCGCGGATGCGGCGCGCGCCGTGGCGCGCCCGATCACGGATCGCCGCGGCACCGCCGGGTTCCGCCGCCAGGTGATCGGCGTGCTGGTGCGCCGGGCAGTGCTGGTGGCGTTGCAGCGCGCCGCTGTAACACCGGCTAACTGACTGCGCAGACCGTCGGGAATCTGGAGAGAGAAAACCGCATGTCGATACACGTACATACGCAGATCAATGGCCAGGCGCAGGAATTCCTCTGCGAGCCGGACCAGAGCGCGCTCGAGGTGTTGCGCGACACGCTGGGGCTGACCGGGTCGAAGGAGGGTTGCAACTCGGGCGACTGCGGCGCCTGCTCGGTACTGCTCGACGGCACGCTGGTGTGCTCCTGCCTGGTGCTCGGTGCCGAGCTCGAGGGGCGCAAGCTCACCACGATCGAGGGCATCGCGCAGGGCGGCAGGCTGCACCCGGTGCAGCAGAAGCTGCTCGAGCACAACGCGCTGCAGTGCGGCATCTGCATCCCCGGCATCGTGGTCGCGGCCAGGGCGCTGCTCGACCACGACCCGGACCCGGACGAAACCGCGGTGCGCTACTGGCTGGCCGGGAACCTTTGTCGCTGCACCGGCTACGACAAGATCGTCCGCGCGGTACTCGATGCGGCCGCCATGATGCGCGCGGCCGGAGGTGCGGCATGAGCGCCAACGAGCAGGTTTTTCGCCAGATCGGCACGCGCCCGCCGCGTCCGGACGGCATCGACAAGGTCACGGGGCGCGCGCGCTACGGCGCGGACTTCACGCTGCCGGGCATGGTCTGGGGGCGCGTGCTGCGCAGTCCCCACGCCCACGCGCGCATCCTCGGCATCGACACCAACGCGGCGCTCGCGCTGCCCGGCGTGCTCGCGGTGGTCAGCGCGGCGGATTTCCTCGCCGCGCCGCAGGGCGACGTCGCCAGCGGCGAGGCCGAGATAGAAAGCGGCGACCTCAGCCGCAACGTCATGGCGCGCGAGAAGGCGCTCTACCACGGCCACGCGGTCGCGGCAGTGGCCGCAACCACCCCGCGGATCGCGGCGCAGGCGCTGGCGGCGATACGCGTCGACTACGAACCGCTCCCGGCGGTGCTCGATCTCGACGCCGCGCAGGCGCCCGACGCGCCTCTGCTGCACGAGGACATGTTCACGCGCGGGACGGATTCCGTACCGGGTGCTGCCTCCAACGTGGCGGCGATCACGACCTTCCAGCGCGGCGATCTCGCGGCCGGCTTTGCAGCGGCCGGGGTGGTCGTGGAGGGCACCTGGACGTGTCCGATGGCGCACCAGGGGTATATCGAACCGCAGGCCGTCCTGGCCTCCGTGGGAGCGGGCGGGGAAGTGGAGGTGTGGTGCTGCACGCAGGGGCCGTTCATGGTGCGCTCCAGCGTCGCGCTGCTGCTCGGGCTCGACATCGCCGACGTGCGCGTGATCCCCACCGAGATCGGCGGCGGTTTCGGCGGCAAGACCACGGTCTACCTCGAGCCGGTCGCGGTGGCGCTGTCGCGAAAATGCGGGCGCCCGGTCAAGATGCAGCTCTCGCGCGAGGAAGTGTTCCGCGCCACGGGCCCGGCCTCCGCCA
>JAGPES010000145.1 GCA_018057015.1 Pseudomonadales bacterium
GGTGGTCTTCGACGGCTGCTACCACGGCACCGTGGACGACGTGATGGTGCGCTGGCGCGAGGGACGCACGGTGCATCGCCCGGGACTGATCGGCCAGGCGCGCAACCTCGCGAAGACCAGCCGCGCCGTGCCCTTCAACGACCTCGCGGCGCTGGAGGCCGCGCTCGCGCCCGGTGACGTGGCCGCCGTGCTGTGCGAACCGGCGATGACCAATATCGGCATGGTGCTGCCCGAGCCCGGATTCATGGAAGCGCTGCGCGCGATCACGCGTCGGCACGGCACGCTGCTCATCATCGACGAGACGCACACGATCTCCACCGGCCCCGGCGGCTGCACACGCGCCTGGCACCTCGAGCCCGACTTCCTGACCCTCGGCAAGCCGATCGCCGGCGGCGTGCCCTGCGCGGTGTTCGGCTGCACGGCGCAGATGGCCGAGTCGATGCGGCAGGCGCGCGCCCGGGCAAACGCCGGGAGCCACGGCCACGGGCACAGCGGCATGGGCACGACGCTGTCGGCGAATGCGCTCGCGATGCACTGCATGCGCGCGAATCTCGAGGAGGTGATGACCGATGCCGCCTACGCGCACATGCTGCCGTTGGCCGCAAGGCTCGCCGCGGGCTTTCGCGCGCTGATCGCCGGGCACGGCCTCGCGTGGTCGGTCACCGAGCTGGGCGCGCGTTCGGAATTCCAGTTCTGCGCACGCACGCCGCGCAACGGCGCCGAGGCCGAGGCCGCCTTCCACGACAGCCTGCAGATGGCGCTGCACCTTTACCTGATCAATCGCGGCATCCTGATCACGCCGTTCCACAACATGACGCTGTGCTGCCCCGACACCACCGCCGCCGACGTCGATCGACTGCTCGACACGCTCGATACCGCCCTCACCGAACTGCTCGCCATCCCCGGCGCCCGGGAGTCCTGAGATGTCCTTCGCCCCCGTTTCCGAAGCCGAGGCCTTCCTCGCCGCGCACCCCGAGGTGCGCCTGGTCGAGGCCTTCCTGATCGACGCCAACGGCGTGCCGCGCGGCAAGCTGCTGCACCGTGACGAATTGCTGGCCGCCTACCACCACGGCCGCCCCCTGCCCGCGAGCATCCTCGGGCTCACGATCAACGGCGAGGACGTGCCTGAAACCGGACTGGTGTGGGACGTGGGCGACGCGGACTGCTGGACCTTTCCGCTGGCCGGAAGCCTCGTGCTGCAGCCGTGGCGGCACAAGCCCACCGCACAGTTGCAGCTCGCGATGCACCCCGACAAGGGCCTGCCGGCGGCGGTCGCGGACCCGCGCCGCGTGCTGGAGCGCGTGATCGCGCAGCTTGCCCTCGACGGCCTGCACCCGGTGATGGCCGTGGAGCTCGAGTTCTACCTGCTGGACAGCGCGCGCGACGCCGCGGGCCGTCCGCAGCCGGCACGGCTCGCGAACGGGACGCGACCCGAGGCGCCGCAGGTCTACGGCGTGCTCGAGCTCGAGCAGCTGCAGCCCTTCTTCGACGACCTCTACGACGCCTGCGAGGTGCAGCGCCTGCCTGCGCGCACCGCGATCTCGGAATACGCGCCCGGGCAACTGGAGATCACGCTGGAGCACCGCAGCGATGCGCTGCGGGCCGTCGACGAGGGCGTGCGCTACAAGCGCCTGGTGAAGGGCGTGGCCGCGAAGCACGGGCTGCAGGCCTGTTTCATGGCCAAGCCCTTCGGCGATCGCTCCGGCAGTGGCATGCACCTGCACGTGAGCCTTGCCGACCGCGACGGCAACAACCTCTACGCCAGCGAGGACCCCACCGGCACGCCGCTGCTGCGTCACTCGATCGCGGGCATGATGGACCGCATGCGCGAATCACTGGCGCTGTTCTGTCCGAACGCCAACTCCTTCCGCCGCTTCCAGGCGAACAGCTACGCACCGCTTGCGCTCACCTGGGGCGTGAACAACCGCACCGTGTCGCTGCGCGTGCCGGGTGGACCGGCCGCGAGCCGCCACGTCGAGCATCGCATCTGCGGTGCCGACGCGAACCCCTACCTCGCGGGCGCGGCGATCCTCGCGGGCATACGCCACGGCATCCGCGGGCAGCTCGATCCCGGCGCGCCGGTCACCGGCAACGGCTACGCGCAGGCGAAGGAGTTCCTGCCCACCGACTGGCTCACGGCGCGGCGCGCGCTCGAGGGTTCCGACTGGGCCCGCGAGGCCTTCGGCGCGGAGTTCCTGAAGGTCTACCTCGCGATCAAGCACGCCGAGTACGCGCAGTTCATGGGCGAGGTGGGCGAGCAGGACTGGCGCTGGTTCCTGGCGCACGCGTAGGTCCGGCGTAGGTCCGGCTTCACAGCGTGTCGCAAAACGCATTCCGATAGCATGAACACGGTGGTTCTCGGGTGTAGGAGCGGGCCATGCCCGCGATTGGCCGCGGTCACGCGGCCTCTTGGTCGCGGGCATGGCCCGCTCCTACACTGCGTCGGTCGAGGTCGTGCAAGGTTTTGCGACACCCTCTTCAGCCGGACAGATGTCCGAATGAATTCGGACCCACGCGCCGTAGGTCGGGCTTCAGCCCGACAAGGTTTCGGCAAGGCTGAACGCGCAGCCTCCGCGCAGGCACCAGTCGGCATGAATGCCGACCCACGAGGCACCAGCCGGCGTGAATGCCGATCCACAAGGCACCAGCCGGGGTGAATGCCGTATCGACCCGCAGCGCACAATGTCCGGATAAATCCGGACCTGAGTTCCGGAGCGGTCGCGCAGAAGTAAAGCGCTGACGCGGGAGGCGAAAGAGGCGTTGGTGGCTTAAGATGGTGCCGCAGGACGTACAGAGCACAGGGAGACGGCAATGCGACCGCTGACGGCGCTGGACGCGCAGTTCATGGGCGAGGTGGGCGAGCAGGACTGGCGCTGGTTCCTGGCCCACGCGTAGCCATGGGTCGGGTTTCGACCCGACAACGACACCACGATACCGTGCGGGCGCAGATCCGCGATGCACTCCACGGCGAGCTCAAAACGTGAGACGAAGGAGCACAGGTTCGAGGATTCTCCGCGGGACGCTCGTCACGCTGTTGCTGCTGTCGGCCGCCGGGGTTTTCGTCCGCTGCAACGGCGTGGCGAAGACGCCCGCGCAGTGGTGGTACCCGTTCATTCCCGCGCTGTTCAGCGGCCACTACACCGCCGGTCCTTTCGCGATGACCAGCAATACGCGCGAGGACAACCCGGTCTGGAGCCAGATCGCCGGATTCAACCGCACGCAGGCACGGCTTAGCTACGTGGCGACGCGCGGGGAACCGCGGGCGCAGATCGCATGGCTGCTGGCGGACGCCGAATGGGAAGACCAGCCGGTGTTGCCCTCGCGCGTGCTTCGTCCCAACAAGCTCGAATCGGCCACCAGCAAGGCGCTCACCGCCGCGGCCGTGGAGTACGACCGGATCAGCCGGCGCGACCTCGTCCAGGCCACTGCCGAGGGGGCGACGCTCGTGGTCGGCCAGGCCCGCTACGAGGCACTGCTGATCTCGGATCTTCACGTCGCAACGCCCGAACTGCTGCAGAACGTGATCACGCTGGCGACACAGGGCGTGCCGATCGTGTGGCTCGGCGCCTTCCCGGCGCGTGCCGCCGGCTGGGCCGGGCACGAACGGCGCGACGCCGCGGTGCGCTCCCACGTCGAGCGGCTGCGCCGGCTGGTATCGCACTGCGCCTCGGATGCGGCGTTGCTCGGCGGCCGCGGCAATCTGCGCCAGCGCGCAGCCCTCGCCCCGGCCGACGGCAGCGCGATGAAGCTGCGCATGCACCGGCGGCTGCTCGGCAGCGAGCAGTTCCTGCTGCTGTTCAATGATTCCGACCGTCCCGTGGTGAACCGCTACGTCGCGGACCACCGCTTCCGGGCTGCCGACTTGCTGGACCCGGAAACAGGCGGCATCGAGCGCCTCGATGTGGCGTCGAAGCCGACGGCGATCGAGCTGCGCATCGCGGTGCCCGCCAGGCGCACGCGGGTACTGCACCTGAAGAGCGGCGCCGGGCGGAGCGGCGACGATGCGCCGGCGCCGGCCGCGACGTGGAGCGTCGATACCTGGCAGTCGCCCCCGCGCGCGATGCACCCCTTCGTGCGCTGGTGGTGGCCCGGCAACGCGGTCGACCCGGACGAGTTGCGCCGCGAGCTGAACAGCCTGCACGCGGCGGGATTCGGCGGCGTGGAACTGCAGACCCTGACGCTCGGTTTCACATTCGATGCCTTGCGCAATGACCGGGACCGCATCTACCAGGTCGGAACGCCCGCGTATTTCGACAACCTGCGGGTGGTGTTCCGCGAGGCGGCGCGCCTGGGCATGACAGTCGACCTGACCATGGGCAGCGGCTGGTCGAGCGGTGGTCCGTTCATCGAGCGCTCGCCCGCGCAACAACTGCTCGCGGCGTCGGTGGATGCAAGCGGCCCCGCATCGATCGATATTCCCGTGCCGGCTGCGCAGGAGCCCTGGTACGCCGCCAGGACAAACGGCGTGATACCCAACACGATCGGGAAATTCGACCCCGACGCACGGCTGCAGCGGGTGGTGGCCGCGAAGGTGGACAGCACCACCGATCCGGCCACGCTGTCGGAGCTGCGCGACATCAGCGAGCACGTCGCCGACGGCCGCATCCGCTGGGACGTGCCGGCCGGGAATCACCGGATATTCGCGCTCTACCGTAACGCGAGCGCGCACAATGCCGCCGGCTCCGCGTATCCGGGCGCACTGGAGCGCTCGCCGATACTCGATCACCTGGACCGCGACGGCGTCGGGGAGTACATCGAAAAGCTGGGCGAACCGTGGCTGGACGCACTCGCCCCCTTCAAGCCCGACGCCTTCTTCGTGGACAGCTTCGAGTTGATCGCCGAGCTGCCCTGGTCGGCCGGTTTTGCGCGCCGCTTCGAGCAGATGCACGGCTACGATATCTCGCCCTGGCTGCCGCTGGTGTTCCGCCGATCCGGCGAGTCGAAATATCTCGAGTCGCTGGCACCCCAGGGACCTGCCTATCTATCGGCCGACGCGCGCGGCGAGCGCATCCGCGAGGATTACCTGGCGACGCGCGAACAGCTGTTCCGCGAGATGTTCCTGCATCCGCTGAAGGAATGGACCACAAGCAAGGGCGTCAGGCTGCGCCTCCAGGCGCACGGCGGCTACGGCGACTATCTCGACAGCTACCAGCTCGCCGACATCCCGGAAGCCGAGAGCCTGTTCGGCGGCGGCAGCTTCGACTTCCTGAAGCTGGCCTCGTCGGCGGCCCACGTTGCCGGACGGCCCGTGGTCGCTTCGGAATCCTTCATCAAGCTGGCGCTCGACTTCGACACGCTCGACATCGAGGACTACCACCTGCTGGCCGGCAACGCCTTTGCCGCCGGCATCAATCGCACCATCTGTCACGGTTACGCCTATCACTATCCCCTGCAGCCTTAGTGCCCGCATGCAACGCGCGGGCCTATAATGCCGCCGATGAAAAATGCGCTCCAGGTCCTGCAGGACGTCTTCGGCTACGCCGCCTTCCGCCCCCCGCAACAGGAGATCATCGACACCGTCATCGACGGCGGCGATGCGCTCGTGCTGATGCCGACCGGCGGCGGCAAATCGCTGTGCTACCAGATTCCCGCACTGGTGCGCCGAGGCTGCGGCATCGTGGTCTCGCCGCTGATCGCGCTGATGCAGGACCAGGTCGATGCGCTGCGCCAGCTCGGCGTGCGCGCGAGCTTCCTCAACTCCACGCTTGGCCTTTCGGCGCAGCGCACCGTGGAGAACGCCCTGCTCGGCGGCGAGCTCGACCTGCTGTACGTCGCACCGGAGCGGCTGTTCCAGCCGCAGACCAACGCCCTGCTGCACCAGGCCGACATCGCGCTGTTCGCGATCGACGAGGCGCACTGCGTCTCGCAGTGGGGCCACGATTTCCGCGCCGACTACCTGCAGCTCGAGCGCCTGCACCGCGAGTTCCCCGACATCCCGCGCATCGCGCTGACCGCCACCGCCGACCAGCGCACGCGCGCCGAAATCGTGGCGCGCCTCGATCTCGGCGCCGCGCGGCATTTCATCGCGGGCTTCGACCGGCCGAACATCCGCTACCGCATCGGCCTGAAGCAGAACCCGCAGGCGCAGCTGCTGCGTTTCCTGCGCGACGAACACCCGCGCGACGCCGGCATCGTGTACTGCCTGTCGCGCAGGAAGACCGAGGACGTGGCGCGCTGGCTCTGCGACAACGGCTTCGACGCGCTCGCCTACCACGCCGGCATGGACGCCGCGGCGCGCGCGGCGAACCAGTCGCGTTTCCTGCGCGAGGACGGTGTGATCGTGGTGGCGACCATCGCCTTCGGCATGGGCATCGACAAGCCCGACGTGCGCTTCGTCGCGCACCTCGACCTGCCCAAGACCATCGAGTCCTATTACCAGGAAACGGGCCGGGCCGGACGCGACGGCCTGCCGGCCGACGCCTGGCTGATCTACGGCCTGCAGGACGTGATCAAGCTGCGCCAGATGCTCGAGGGCTCGCAGGGCGACGACGAGCACCGCCGCGCCGAGCAGCAGCGGCTGAACGCGATGCTGGGCCTGTGCGAGATCACCTCGTGCCGGCGCCACGCGCTGCTGCACTATTTCGGCGAGGAATCGCCGGCGCGCTGCGGCAACTGCGACGCCTGCCTGGACCCGGTAGACACCTGGGACGGCACCGAGGCGGCGCGCATGGCGCTCAGCGCGGCGCTGCGCACCGGGCAGCGCTTCGGGGTGAACTACCTGATCGACGTGCTGCGCGGCGCGCCGAACGAGCGCATCGCGCAGGCCGGCCACGACCGGCTGCCGACCTTCGGCGTGGGCGCCGGGCTCGATGCCAACGCCTGGCGCTCGGTGTTCCGCCAGCTGGTGGCGCGCGGCTACCTGCGCGTGGACATGGCCGAGTTCGGCACCGTGAAGCTCGAGGAGAAATCACGTGCGCTGCTGCGCGGCGAGGAACGCATCGACCTGAGGCGCGAGGAGAAGCAGAAGCCCGCCCCGCGCCGGCGCAGCGGCCCCGCCGCCACGCAAGTCGGCAGCGAAGACCAGGCACTGTGGGACGCGCTGCGCGAATGCCGCCGCGCGCTGGCCGCCGGGCAGGGCGTGCCGCCCTACGTGATCTTCCACGACAGCACGCTGCGCGAGATGTGCGCGGCGCGGCCGCAGGACATCGACAGCTTCGGCGCCTTGAGCGGGGTGGGCGCGAGCAAGCGCGAGAAGTACGGCGACACCTTCCTTCGCGTCATCCGCGATCATTCCTGAAACCCTGTGGGTCCCCATTCCTGTGGGTCGCCATTCATGGCGACAGCAGCCTCGATATCACCAGCAGCAGTCCCGGAGGCACTTGTCGGCATGAATGCCGACCCACAGGCAGAGGACCCAAACACCTGTCGGCATGAATGCCGACCCGCAGGCAGAGGACCCACATCACCAGCCGCACTGCTGCCCGGCGTTCTGCTCCTCCAGCCAGTCCATCAGCGGCGCGAAATAGGCCACCACCGCCGCGCCGCTCATCTCGCGGCTGCCGGTGAATGCCTCGAGCGCCTCGGGCCAGGGGCGCGAGCGGCCCATCGCTAGCATCGCGCCAAGCTTCTCGCCCACTTCCCGGTTGCCGTAGAACGAACAGCGGTGCAACGGCCCCGTCCATCCCGCCATCTCGCAGGCGCCCTGGTAGAACTGGAACTGCAGCAGCCGCGCCAGGAAGTAGCGCGCATAGGGCACGCTGCCCGGGATGTGGTACTTCGCGCCGGGATCGAAATCGGCCTCGGTGCGCTCGACCGGCGGTATCACGCCCATGTACTGCAGGCGC
>JAGPES010000146.1 GCA_018057015.1 Pseudomonadales bacterium
TCGTTGCGCTGGTGCCCGGAGTCGGGATCGAACCGACATACCCTCGCGGGTGAGGGATTTTAAGTCCCTTGCGTCTACCAGTTTCGCCATCCGGGCTTGCGCGGAAGCTTACGCGATGTATGGCTGCTCGGTCCGCGGCACCGACCTCCATCGCCTCGCAGCAATATCCGGATCCCGCAAAACAAGAAACCCCGCCGAAGCGGGGTTTCGTGTCTGGAGGCGAGGTCGGAATTGAACGATGGAGGGAAAGCCACTGCTACCGGCGTTTTGGCGTCAACCGCAAATTTCATACCGCCAAACCTACCGCCATCGTGATTCGACGCACTTGCTCACGGCACCCGTTTTTGGAACCGGCGCACCGTAGCCGCGTCCGCTCGCCGGGCACAGCATACGCGCCAAAATGGCTGCGCCGCTCCCCTCGCGGACTTGATGGCCGCCGTCTCCAGCGCCGTCAGCGAAATCAAGCATGTACTCCATGCCCGCCGCACGGCACCGCCTCGACCTGCAAGGTGGCATGTTCGATCCCGAACCGCTCCTCCAGCATCCCAGCCAACGCCCCACGGAGTTTCTCGCCAGTCGTCTTCGAATCGTCACCCACGACGTGGACGGTCAGCACCGCCTCCTTCGAGCCCAGCGCCCAAGCATGCAAGTCGTGCACCTCCACGACGCCGGGAAACTCGACAAGCGCCTTGCGGACTGCTTCCAGGTCCAGCCCGTCCGGCACGCCTTGCATGAGGATGTTGCCCGACTGCCGCATGAGGCTCCAGGTGCGCGGCAGCACCCATAGGCCGATGAGCACAGCAACGATCGGGTCGACGATGGTCCAGCCCGTGAACTTGATCGCCAACGCGCCGGCAATCACGCCCACCGATCCAAGCATGTCTGCCCAGACCTCCAGGTAGGCGCCCTTGACGTTCAAACTCTCGCCGGCGCCCGCCTTGAGCAGGCGCATCGAGATCAGGTTGACGACCAGACCAAGGCTGGCCACCACCAGCATCCCGGTGGAAGCGACTTCTGGTGGCTGCTGGAAGCGGCCAACCGCCTCCCACAGGATGTAACCGGCGACGACGAACAGCAGCCCGCCGTTGATCATTGCGCCGATGGCCTCCATCCGGGCGTAGCCGTAGGTTCGCTTCGCATCGGCGGGTCGCTTGCTCATCCATACCGCGAACAGCGAGATCCCCAGCGCCAGCACGTCGGTGCCCATGTGCGCCGCGTCGGAGAGCAGCGCCAAGCTGTTGGTGACCAGCCCGCCGATGACTTCGGCGACGAGGAACGCGAATGTCAGCCCAAGGGCGATCCAAAGGGGCTTCTCGTAGCGGATCTCGCCGCCGCCGTGGTCGTGTCCTGCACCCATCCTGTTCTCCTTAGTCTGGCGTGGCGCACTTCGGCGCCGGTTGTTCCGGGGTTCGCAAGCCGCGCCAAGCCATGCCCAGGACCCGCCATGCGGATCGCAGGAACAGCACGAGCAGCAGGCTGGCCACCACCAGGTCAGGCCACCCTCCCTTGAAGAGCCACACCCCAAGCGCGGCGGCGAGGACCGCCAGCCCCTCGAACATGTCGTTGCGGGAGCACTCCCACGCGGACGCGAGGTTGATGTCGCTATGCCGTAGCGGTGTCAGCAGCCACAGGCAGATGCCGTTGAGCCCTAGATTCAGGAGCGCGGCCAAGCCAATGGTCTCGAACAGCGGAACGGCTGGGTTCCGGATCCGCCAGACGATCTGTGCCCCAACCGCCAAGGCGGCAGCGAGGATCAGCAGTCCCTTGAACAGCGCGACCCTCGCCTTCGCCTTGAAGCCTGCACCGATCACCAGCAGGCTCAGCAGGTAGGTCAATGCGTCGCCCAGGTTGTCGAGCGTTCCGGAGAGCAGCGCCGAGGATTGGCTGAGGTACGCGGCGGCAAACATCATCGCGCAGCTGCCGATGTTGATCAGCATGACGATCAGCAGGACCCGGCGTTGCCGGGCCTGCATTGCGGCCAGTTCGACCGTCCCGCCGCAGTTGCAGCAATCAGACACTGGCAGTCTCCAGTCCAGTCCGCCTCACACGATGCAGCCGACGATAAAGCGCCGGGAGTACCAGCAGCGTGAGCAGGGTCGAGGAAATGATGCCGCCGATCACCACGGTCGCCAGCGGGCGTTGCACCTCCGACCCCGCGCCCACGTTGAACGCCATCGGGATGAACCCCAACGAGGCGACCAGGGCGGTCATCAGCACCGGACGCAGCCGTCCCAATGCCCCATCCACCACTGCCTCGTCGAGCGGATCGCCCTGTTCGCGTAGCTTGCGGATGAAGGCAATCATCACCAGCCCGTTGAGCACGGCCACGCCTGATAGCGCGATGAAGCCGATTCCTGCCGAGATGGACATCGGTATCCCGCGCGCTGCAAGCGCAATGACGCCACCCGTGAGCGCCAGCGGGACGCCGGTGAACACGATGACCGCATCCTTCATCGAGCCGAACGCCCAGAACAGCAGGGCGAGGATCAGCGCCAGCGTGACCGGCACCACCACCGCCAGGCGCTGGCTGGCGGAGATCAGTTGCTCGAACGTGCCGCCGTAGTCGATCCAGTAGCCGGGGGGCACCTCGACCTCCGCATCGATCTTCGTGCGCAGCTCCTGGACGAAGCCGCCGAGATCGCGACCGCGCACGTTCGCGGTCACCACCACACGGCGCTTGCCGTTCTCGCGGTTGACCTGGTTCGGCCCCAGCGTCATTTCCAGCTTGGCGACTTCCCGTAGCGGCACAGTGCCCGGGGGCGGTGCGGCGCTTCCCACGGTCCCGCTGGATAGATCCGCGGTGGCGCTGGCGGCTGGGTTCAGGGTGATCGGCAGGTCCTCAAGGGCGGCGGGATCCTGGCGAATCGCCTCCGGCAGGCGCACCACGATGTCGAAGCGACGGTCTCCCTCGAAAAGCTGGCCCGCAGTTTCGCCACCTACCGCCGTCGCCAGTGTTTCCTGGACCACGCCCGGGTTGAGGCCATAGCCGGCCAGGGCCTGTCGATCCGGGACGATGCTGAGCATGGGCAAGCCGGTGGCCTGCTCGATCTTGACGTCGGCGGCTCCTGCCACGCCCTTGGCGACGGCCTCGATCCGGGTGCCCACCTCGACCAGTGTGTCCAGGTCGTCGCCGTAGAGCTTGATCGCCACGTCCGCACGAACGCCTGAGATCAGCTCGTTCATGCGCATCTGGATCGGCTGGGTGAACTCGTAGTTGTTGCCCGGGATCTGCCTGAGGGCGCGCTCGATCTCGGCCACCAGCGTGTCGCGTGACTTGCGTGGGTCGGGCCATTGGGCGCGCGGCTTGAGCATGACGAAGGTGTCGGTGACCGACGGTGGCATGGGGTCGGTCGCCACCTCAGCGGTGCCGGTCTTGCCGAACACGCGCTCCACCTCCGGGAACTGCATGATCCGCCGCTCCAACGTGGCCTGCATGTCCACTGCCTGAGACAGGCCCGTGCCGGGGATACGCAGGGCATGGACCGCAAGGTCGCCTTCATCCAAGTTTGGGATAAACTCGGTGCCCAGTCGCGTGGCCAGCAATCCGCTTAAGACCACCAGCGCCGCAGCACCCGCGAAGACCAGCCTGCTGCGCTTGAGCGACCAGGCCAGCAGCGGCACGTAGCGCCCGCGCAACCAGGCCATGACCCGGTTCTCCTTCTCGTCCACCTTGCCGCCCAGGAACACAGCGATGGCGGCCGGCACGAAGGTGATCGACAGCAGCATTGCGCCGGTGAGTGCCAGCACCACCGTGATCGCCATCGGGTGGAACATCTTCCCCTCGACGCCAGTCAGCGCAAAGATCGGGAGATACACCGCCGCGATGATCCCAAGCCCGAACAGGCTGGGGCGGATGACCTCGGCGGTCGCCGAGGCCGTCGCATCGAATCGCTCTTCCGGCGACAGTACCCGCCCCAGGCGGTGCTGCAGCTCGCCGAAGCGGCGCAGGCAGTTCTCGATGATGATCACGGCGCCGTCCACGATCAGCCCGAAATCCAGCGCGCCCAGGCTCATCAGGTTGCCGGACACACCGCCGCGCACCATGCCGAACACCGTGAACAGCATCGACAAGGGAATCACGGCGGCGGTGATCAGGGCCGCCCGGAAGTTGCCGAGCAAAGCGAACAGCACGGCGATCACCAACAGCGCGCCTTCGATCAGGTTCTTCGCCACCGTCCGGATGGTGCGGTCGACGAGCGCCGTGCGGTCGTACACCGCGTTCGCCTTCACGCCCTTGGGCAGGCTCTTGTTGGCTTCCTCCAGCTTCGCCGCCGATGCCTGCGCGACGGTGCGGCTATTGGATCCCACCAGCATGAACACCGTGCCCAGGACGACTTCTTCGCCGTTCTGCGTGGCTGCTCCCGTGCGCAGCTCCGGTCCTTCACCGACGCCGGCAACGTCGCGCACGCGGATCGGCACGCCCTCGCGGCGGTCCAGGATGATGTCGCGAATCTCGTCGAGCCCGGTGACCTGACCCGGCACGCGAACGAGGAACTGCTGGCCGTTGCGCTCGATGTAGCCGGCGCCCATGTTCTGGTTGTTGGCCGCGACCGCCTGGACCACGTCCTCCAGAGTGAAGCCCAGCGTGCGCAGGCGGGCAGGATCCGGCGTGATGTGGATCTGCCGGGCATAGCCGCCGATGGTGTTGACCTCGGTCACGCCGGTGACGTTGCGCAGTTGCGGACGGATCACCCAGTCCTGCAGCGTGCGCAGGTCGGTCGAGTTCCAGGGCGTGCCGTCAGGCTTGCGCGCACCGGGCTTGGCTTCCACGGTGTACATGAAGATCTCGCCGAGGCCGGTGGCAATCGGCCCCATCTCCGGTTCGATCCCCGCCGGCAACTGCGACTTCACCTGCTGCAGGCGTTCCGCCACCTGCTGGCGGGCGAAATACAGGTCGGTGCCGTCCTTGAACGCCACGGTGACTTGCGAAAGACCGTAGCGGGAGATGGAGCGGCTGTAGTCCAGCCCTGGGATCCCCGCCATGGCTGTCTCCACCGGCCAGGTGATGCGCTGCTCGGCCTCCAGCGGCGAGTACCCGGGTACGGCGGTGTTGACCTGCACCTGCACGTTGGTGATGTCGGGGGTGGCGTCGATCGGCAGCTTGGTGAAGCTCCAGGCACCGAGCGCGACGAGGGCCAGGGTCAGTGCAAGCATCAGCCATCGGTGCGCTATGGCGAAGCGGATGATCCTCTCCAGCATGCCGGTATCGTTAGTGGTCATGGGACGCACCGGACTTTTCGATGTCCGCCTTCACCAGGTAGCTCTGTTCGATCACGACCTGGTCGCCAGCCTCCAACCCATCCAGGATCTCGACGCGCGTTGCATCGCGCTTGCCCAGCGTGACCGGGCGGACTTCGTAGTCGTCGCCCACGCGGATGAACACCACGTCCCAGTCGCGGAACTTCTGCAGTGCCGCCAACGGCACCACCAACGCGGTGGGTTGCAGGTCGACGGTGATGCGCGCCTTGACCGCCGATCCCGGTCGCCACTGACCATCGGCGTTGGCGATGGTGGCGCGGGCAACGGTGCTCTGGCTTGCGGTTGCGGTGCCAGGCAGGATCCGGTCGATCACCGTATCGATGGTCATGCCGTCGCTCATGCGGGTGACCTGGACACGGCCGCCTGGCTGGATGTGCTGCGCATCGGCACCGAAGATGTGCAGGTCGACCCACAGGCGGGTCAGGTCGGCGATCTCGTAAAGCACCATCCCTTCGCCAGCGACCGCACCGACCGAAGCGTCCCGCGCCACCACCACGCCCGAAAGCGGCGCGGTGATGCTGTAGTTGCTGAGGCTGAGATTGCTCTCGATCACGGCCAGCGTCTGACCCGCCATGACCCGGTCGCCGACGTTGGCGGACAGCCGACGGATCGGCCCGGGGAACCTCGCGGTGACCTTGGCGCTGCGGCCCTCAACGGGGGTCAACAGACCCTGGACCTCGTGCTCGTCGGCAACGATGCCGGCACCCGCCGGCGCCACCTTGATGCCCGACTGCTCGGCGATGGCCTGTGGGATGCGCGTGCGCCCTTCATAGCTCTCGTAGGCCCAGCGCAGCGGCTTGCCCTCGATCTCGGCCAGCACTTCCACGTCGAAGGAGTGGGGCTCGCCGACGACGGTGGGCGCCATCAGGCTGCCATCGGCCTGCGGGGCGAGCGTATGCGATTCCTGCACGTTACCCAGGCGCTTGAGCCTGACCACAACCTTGCCAGCGGTCGCCGGCAACGCCTCGTCGCCCTTGTACAACCACGCCTGGTACTTCGGGGGCGTGCCGTCTTCCGCGATGGCAAGCTCGACCGAGAAGCCGCCTTGTTGCAGCAGTCGACCGCCATGGCTGCCCTTGGTGGCTTCTTCGGCCTGCTCGCCACCCTCCTCGCCGCCCTCGGCATGCCCGTGTTCGTCCTCGGTGGCGTTGCCTCCGCAGGCCGCCAGGATCATTGCGAACAGGATCGATGCGATCCAGCGGTGCAGGTTCATCGATCTTCCCCTTGTTCATTGGTGGCAGGCCCGTCCACGAACGACTGGCCGGTGAGGCGCTGGATCTCGATAAGCGCGCGCTGTGCGTCCAGGGCAGCGTCCAACTGCTGCTTGCGCGCGAGCGTCCGCTCCGCCTGCAACTGCGCCCACTCCAGGTAACTGATGGCGCCGGCGCGGTAAGCGCGTTCAGCCGCTTTCTCGGCTTGTCCGAGCTTGGGGATCACGTCCCGCCCGAGCAGCCGCACTTCCAGTTGGGCACTGAGGTAGCGGCCGTGGGCTTCGGCCAGGGTGGAATACAGAGCCACATCGGTGGATTCGCGCTCGACTTCCAGCAGCGCCAGTTCCGCCTCGGCGGCCCGGATCTCGGGTTGTGCGCGCGAGCGGCTACCCAGCGGCATGGAGATGCTCGCCAGGAGTCCGACATCGTTGCCCGCCCGGAAATGCCGGGCACCAACCTCCCAGTTCCAGTCAGGGGTCGCTTGGCTGCGAGCAAGCTGCAAGCGCGCCTCGCGGATGCGCCGCTCGCCCGTGAACTGGGCAATCTCCGGCGTGCGATCCAGCCAGCCGGCCAACTGCGTGAAGGGATCCAGCGCCGGCAGCGCATAAGGATTGCCGCTCGCCACGGCGAACTGTGGATCACGCTCGCCCCAGAGCGCGGCAAGGTGTTGCCGGGCGCTCTGCTCGCGCCGCAGCGCGCTCGCGCGTTCCAGCTCTGCGCGCGATAGCGCTGCCTCCGCAGCGAACACCACGGACTGCGGGGATGCGCCTGCAGTGAAGCGATGGCGAGCGCCTGCAACCGTTCGGCGCCGTTGCTCGATCTCCAGATCGGCGATCTCGCGCTGCCGTTGCGCGGCAACCACCGCCAGGTAACGTCGGGCGACTTCGGCCAGCAGGTCCAGCCGCTTCACCTCGCGCTCGACGGCCACGCCGTCGATTCGGGACTGGGCCAAGGCGCGGCGGGCTTCCAGCTTGCCGCCTCGCTCGAACACCGAGGCCAGGGTGACGGTGGTCTCGGCGCTGTCGAATCCGCTGCGCTCGCCGGTGCCGACCACGTTCTCGATTCCGACACCCAGGTTCAGACTCGGGCGGAGTTCAGCCCGGTCGAGTTCGGCGGAGAGGACATCGCGCCTGGCATCCACCAGGCGCAGGTTTGGGTGGGCTTGCTGGACGCGGCGAAATGCCTCGTCCAGGGTCATCTTCTCTGCAGCGGTGGCCGGGACGCTGGCCCACAACGCCATCAGACACGCAGCCACGGCTGCGGCACGCATACGCATAAAAC
>JAGPES010000147.1 GCA_018057015.1 Pseudomonadales bacterium
CCGTGGTGGCGACCAACGACGTGCGCTTCCTCGATCGCGGCGACTACGAGGCCCACGAGGCGCGGGTCTGCATCCACGAGGGCCGCACGCTGAACGACCCGCGTCGCCAGCGCCAGTACAGCCCGTACCAGTACCTGCGCAGCGCCGCGGAGATGAGCGAGCTGTTCGCAGACCTGCCGGAAGCGCTGGAGAACAGCGTCGAGATCGCGCGTCGCTGCAACATCGCGATCGAGCTCGGCAAGGCCTACCTGCCGGACTACCCCGTGCCCGCGGGCATGGACATCGCGACCTTCCTCAGCCGCGCCGCCCATGACGGGCTGGAGGAGCGCCTCGCACGCGTCGCCGAACGCGGGACCCGCGAGCCGGAGTACCGCGCGCGGCTCGATTTCGAGCTGCAGACCATCAACTCGATGGGCTTCGCCGGCTACTTCCTGATCGTGATGGACTTCATCCGCTGGGCCAAGAACAACGGCGTGCCGGTGGGGCCGGGGCGTGGTTCGGGCGCGGGCTCGCTGGTGGCCTACGCGCTCGGCATCACCGACCTCGACCCGTTGCAGTACCAGTTGCTGTTCGAGCGCTTCCTGAACCCCGAGCGGGTGTCGATGCCGGACTTCGACGTCGACTTCTGCATGGAGGGGCGCGACCGCGTGATCGCCTACGTGGCCGATACCTACGGCCGCGACGCGGTGTCGCAGATCATCACCTTCGGCACCATGGCGGCGAAGGCCGTGGTGCGCGACGTGGCGCGCGTGCAGGGTAAGCCCTACGGCATGGCCGACAAGCTCTCGAAGCTCATCCCCTTCGAGGTCGGCATGACGCTCGAGAAGGCGATGGCGCAGGAGCAGGCGCTGCGCGACTTCGTCGCGCAGAACGAGGAAGTCGCCGAGATCATGGAGATGGCCTTCAAGCTCGAGGGCCTGGCGCGCAACGTCGGCAAGCACGCCGGCGGCGTGGTGATCGCGCCGACCACGCTCACCGATTTCGCGCCGCTCTACTCGGACGATTCCGGCGGCGGCCTGGTGACGCAGTTCGACAAGGACGACGTGGAGAAGGTCGGCCTGGTGAAGTTCGACTTCCTCGGGCTGCGCACGCTCACGATCATCGACTGGGCGCTGGCGATCATCAACCGGCGCCTCGCCGCCGAGGGCCGCGCGCCCATCGACATCACCGCGATCCCGCTCGACGACGCCAGCGTCTACGCGCTGCTCACGCGCGCCGAGACCACCGCGGTTTTCCAGCTCGAATCGCGCGGCATGAAGGACCTGATCAAGCGCCTGAAACCGAGCTGCTTCGAGGACATCGTGGCGCTGGTGGCGCTGTTCCGTCCCGGCCCGCTCGAGTCGGGCATGGTCGGCGACTTCTGCGACCGCAAGCACGGCAAGCAGGCGGTGCGCTACCCGCACCCGTGGCTGGAGCCGATCCTCGAGAACACCTACGGCGTCATCCTCTACCAGGAGCAGGTGATGCAGATCGCGCAGGTG
Source organism: Pseudomonadales bacterium (assembly GCA_018057015.1). GTDB lineage: Bacteria > Pseudomonadota > Gammaproteobacteria > Pseudomonadales > UBA5518 > UBA5518. The sequence continues at coordinate 1,482 of JAGPES010000147.1, forward strand.
CTCGCCGGCTACACGCTGGGCGGCGCCGACATGCTGCGCCGCGCGATGGGCAAGAAGAAGCCCGAGGAGATGGCCCAGCAGCGCGAGATCTTCCTCGGCGGCGCGCGCGGCAACGGCATCGATCCGGAAGTCGCCGGCGCGATCTTCGACCTGATGGAGAAATTCGCGGGCTACGGCTTCAACAAGTCGCACTCCGCCGCGTACGCGCTGGTGTCGTACCAGACCGCCTGGCTCAAGCGCCATTTCCCGGCCGAGTTCATGGCCGCGGTGCTGTCCTCGGAGATGCACAACACCGACAAGGTCGTGGTGCTGATCGAGGAATGCCGCCACATGAAGCTGCCGCTGGTGCTGCCGGACGTGAACACCAGCGAGTTCCGCTTCACCGTGAACGGGCGCGGCGAGGTGGTGTACGGCCTGGGCGCGATCAAGGGCATCGGCGAGGGCCCGGTCGAGAGCCTGGTTGCCGCGCGCGAGGCCGACGGTCCGTTCCGCGACCTCTTCGATTTCTGCCGCCGCACCGATCCGCGCAAGGTCAACAAGCGCGCGCTGGAAGCGCTGATCCGCTCCGGCGCGCTGGACGGTCTCGGCGCGTCCAGGCCGGTGCTGACGGCCGCCATGGGCGAGGCGCTGAAGGCCGCCGAGCAGCAGGCGCGCAACCTCGACGTGGGGTTGCTCGACATGTTCGCCGACACCGCGGCGCCAGCCGCCGCCGCGGTGTACGCCGATTTCGCGCAGGCACCCGCGTGGAGCGCGCGCGAACGGCTGCGTGGCGAGAAGGAGACACTGGGCCTTTACGTGACCGGGCATCCCATCGACGACCACGAGCAGGAGATCTCGCAGTTCATCCGCACCCGCATCGTGCAGCTTCGCGCCGACCAGGAGCCGCAGCGAATCGTCGGGCTGGTGGTCGGCATGCGCACGATGAAGAGCAAGCGCGGCGAGGACATAGCCTTCGTGCAGCTCGACGACCGCACCGCGCGCATCGAGGTGACGCTGTTCTCCGACGTCTACCGCTCCTGCCGCGAGCACGTGGTCAAGGACAACTTCCTGGTGGTCGAGGGCGTGGTCAGTCTCGACGATTTTTCCGGAGCGCTGCGCATGCGCGCCAACGAGGCCTACACGCTGGGCGAGGCACGCCGTCGTTTCGCCCGCGAGCTGGTGCTGCAGCTCGGCGCGGAGGATTTCGGGCCCGACCTCCCCGAGGTTCTCGGACGGCTGCTCGGCGGCGGACGCGCGCGCGAGGGTTGCGCGGTGCGCGTGGTCTACAGCGCGCCCGAGGCCAGGGCCGAGATCAGCCTCGGGCCCGAGTGGCGCCTGGCACCCGGCGACGAGGCGCTGGCGCGGCTGCGCGAGCGATTCGGGCCCGAACGCGTCCGGCTGCGCTACGCCTGAGGCGGGTGTCCTGCGCATGGAAGTTTTGCGGTCGCCTTGCTAAGCTTGAGCTCCCGTTTTGCGCCCCCCAGGATCCCCGCCCTCGATGAATCCCAACTTTCTCGATTTCGAACAGCCCATTGCCGAGCTCGAGGCGAAGATCGAGGAGCTGCGGCTGGTCGGCAACGACAACGAGATCAACATCACCGAGGAAATCGAGAAGCTGCGGCTGAAGAGCGACCGTCTCACGGAGAAGATCTATGCGGGCCTGACACCGTGGCAGATCGTGAAGGTCGCGCGCCACCCGCGCCGGCCCTATACGCTCGACTACATCGAACGCGTCTTCACCGATTTCGACGAACTGCACGGTGACCGCCATTTCGCCGACGACAATGCGATCGTGGGCGGCATGGCGCGTCTCGACGGCTTCCCGGTCATGGTCATCGGGCAGGAGAAGGGCCGCAGCGTGGCAGAGAAGGTGCGGCGCAATTTCGGCATGCCCAAGCCCGAAGGCTACCGCAAGGCGATGCGGCTGATGCAGCTGGCCGAACGGTTCGCGCTGCCCGTGATCACGCTGATCGACACCCCCGGCGCCTATCCGGGCATCGACTCCGAGGAGCGCGGCATCAGCGAGGCGATAGCGCAGAACCTGGCCGTGATGTCGCGCCTGCGTACCCCGATGGTCTGCGTGGTGATAGGCGAGGGCAGTTCGGGTGGCGCGCTCGGTATCGGCGTCGGCGACCATCTCGCGATGCTGCAGTACGCGACCTACTTCGTGATCTCCCCCGAGGGCTGCGCCAACATCATCTGGAAGACTTCCGAGAAGGCGCCCGAGGCCGCGGAGGCGATGGGCGTCACCTCCGGCGTGCTGCAGGAGCTCGGCATCGTCGATGCGACGATCCCCGAGCCGCTCGGCGGCGCCCACCGCGACGTCGATGCGATGGCGACGCGGGTCCGCGAGCACCTGGTGACCGAACTCGAGCGGCTCAGGGCCATTCCGCTCGACGAGCTGCGCGAGATCCGCTTCCAGCGCCTGATGTCCCACGGCAGCCGCTGACCGCGATGCCGTGATCGCCCCCGTCCTCTGCCTGCCGCTGCTGGAGCAATTCCCGACGGCACGGCGCTGGGTCGTCGCCTACAGCGGCGGTCTCGACTCGCACGTCCTGCTTCACCTGTGCGCGCGACTGCGCGCGGCGCACCCCGGCGTGCCGCCGGTGGTTGCGCTGCACGTCAACCACGGCGTGCAGCGGCAGGCCGACGCGTGGAGCGTGCACTGCGCCGTGGTGTGCGCGGAACTGGGGATTGCGTTCTTCGCGCGCCCCGCGCAGCTGGTTGCGCTCGAGGCGACGCAGCCGTCCGAGGATGAGCTGCGCGCGGCGCGCTACCGCGTGTTCGCCGGGTTCTGTGCCGGGGACGATCTGCTCCTGCTGGCGCACCACCGTGACGACCAGGTCGAGACCGTGCTGCTGCGGCTGCTGCGCGGCGCGGGCGTGGCAGGACTCGCCGGCATGCCGCGCGAGCGGGCCTGCGGCCGCGCGCGGCTGTGCCGGCCGCTGCTGGATATCGGGCGCGCGCAGCTGCGCGAATACGCCGCGGCACAGGGGCTGCGTTGGGTGGAGGATCCCAGCAACGCCTGCACGGAATACGACCGCAATTACCTGCGCCGCGACGTGATGCCGTTGCTCGCAGCGCGCTGGCCGGGCGCTGCCGGGAACGTCGCGCGCGCTGCGCGCAACCTGGCGCAAGCCGCCGCAATCTGCGCCGAGCGCGCCGGCGAGGACCTGCGCGAATGCGCCGGCGACGATCGCTTCGGGCAGGCTTTCCTGGCGCTGGTACCGTGGCGCGCGCTCGGTGCGGCGCGTGCGACGGCCGCCCTGCGCGCCTGGCTGGCTCAACACGGCGCCGGCTGGGCGGACGCACAGTCGCTCGCGACGCTCGAGCACGAAGTGATCGGTGCGCGCCGCGATGCGCAGCCGCGACTCGTGCTCGGCGCGGTGGTGGTGCGCCGTTACCGCGAGCGCCTCTACGCGATCCCGGCGGACGGCGCAGGGGAGGCGCCCGCCGGTACGGCGATCGTGCCCGATGCACCGCTGTGCCTGCGCGGTGTCGGGCGCATCGTGCTGGAATCGGGCAGCGAGGGTGGGGTGCGTCCCGGTCGCGATTACCGGATCGGCTTCGGAGCGCCGGGCTGGCACTGCCGTCCCGCCGGACGCCCGCGCAAGACGCTCAAGCAGCTGGCGCAGGAGCACGGCGTGCCGCCGTGGCTGCGCGAGCGTTTGCCTCTGCTGTACGTGGACGGGGAACTCGCCGCGGTGGCGCAGCTGTGCGTGTGCGAGGGATTTGCCGCGCCGCCCGGCACCGCGTCGCTGCGCCTGGACTGGCAGCCCGGCTCAGAGGGCCGGCGCACCCCGACTTGAGATGCGCTGACACCCAGCATACCGTGGGTCCGGATTCATCCTGACATCGTCCGGCTAAAACCAGACCCACGCGCGTTCAGCGCGCGGCGCCGTCTCACCACTTGAGGATTTCGAGCGCCCTGCCGATCTCTGGACGCAGGGTCAGCACCGTGTCGGCGTTCACCGAGCCGACGATGATTTCCTCCTCGAAGAACAGCGCAGCGCCCGGATAGTGATCCTTCTTGCGGCTGCCCGGGTTGTAGGCCAGTTCGTCGCAGACGCGGCGCGCGACCTCGGCGTACTCGGCGAAGGCGCCCTCGGCGCTGGCGTAGTCGCCGACCCGGCTGATGGCCCTGACGTTCAAACGCTGGGCGGCAGACTTGGCGTGGATCGCGAGCATCATCTTCTGCGCCCGCGACAGCTTGGGTTCGACGCCGATGATCGCATCGGCTATCTCGCGCGCAGCCGGTTTCTTCTTGCCGCGTTGCCTGCGTTTTTCCTGCTGCAAACCGTCGACGATGGCGCGCAGCGCGTCCATGATCTCCTCGAGGTCGGTGCCCTCGTAATCGGCGACGCGCTCCTTGTTCTTCCACACCCGCCCGCGGTACTCGTCGTTCCAGAAGCGGGCGATCAGGTCGTAGTTGCAGTAATCCTCTTTCAGAACGCGTTTGTCGGATTCGACGAGGGGCAATTGCGGCATCCGGGACCTCTGTTGTCGGGCATCTCTGCCGCAGCCGCGGGCGGGTTCTACAGGGCGCGGCCGTGGGCTCCTGGCGCGAGGCGCCGCATTCTTTCCATTTGGAAATTCAAATGTCAAGCATATTCTCGAGCAGTAAGGAACGGCGCGACGGCCGCGTTCCGGAGGCCGTCGACGGCCTTGCCGCAGGGGGGGGGGTTCGCGCATAATGCCGCGCTCGTTTCGATGGCGGCTCCCTGTCAATGGTGGCCCCGGTCGGTCCCCTCGCAACGCTGGACGATGAATCCCGCCAGGCCCGGAAGGGAGCAACGGTAGTCGTTGACGCGTGTGCCGGGGTGTGGCTGGCCGGGGCTGCCACCCTTAGCGGACGGGGCGGGTATAATCCCGCCCCTCCACGCAATCGAGAACCCTCAGGTCGCAATGTCATACCAGGTACTCGCGCGACGCTGGCGCCCGCAGACCTTCGCGCAGATGGTCGGCCAGGAACACGTGCTGCGCGCGCTGGTCAACGCGCTCGAACGCAACCGCCTGCACCACGCCTATCTGCTCACCGGAACCCGCGGCGTCGGCAAGACGACGCTGGCGCGGCTGATCGCCAAGTGCCTCAACTGCGAGCAGGGCATATCGGCCTCGCCCTGCGGCGAGTGCGGGGCCTGCCGCGAAATCGCCGAGGGCCGCTTCGTCGACCTGCTGGAAATCGACGCGGCCTCGCGCACCAAGGTCGAGGACACGCGCGACCTGCTCGAGAACGTGCAGTACGCGCCGGCGCGCGGTCGCTTCAAGGTCTACCTGATCGACGAAGTGCACATGCTCTCGACGCATTCCTTCAACGCCTTGCTCAAGACGCTCGAGGAGCCGCCGCCGCACGTCAAGTTCCTGCTGGCCACCACGGATCCGCAGAAGCTCCCGGCCACCGTGCTCTCGCGCTGCCTGCAGCTGCACCTTAAGAACCTGAGCCCCGAGCAGATTTCCGCGCACCTGGCGCACGTGCTGCACGAGGAAGCCATCGACTTCGAGGAGCCCGCGCTGTGGGAGCTCGCGGTGGCGGCCGAGGGCAGCATGCGCGATGCGCTGAGCCTCACCGACCAGGCGATCGCGCACGGCGCCGGCAACGTGACCACGGCGACGGTGACCGAGATGCTCGGCTACATCGAGCGCGAGCTGCTGCGCGCGCTGGTCGAGGCGTTGCTGCGTGCCTCGGCCGAGGACGTGCTTTCGGTCGTGGCCGACATGGCGGCGCACGGCGCCGATTTCGAACGCGCGCTCGCCGAGCTGCTGGCGGTGCTGCACCGCGTGGCGCTGGCGCAGACGGTGCCGGCGACACTGGCCGCCATGCATGCCGGGCGCGAGCGCTTCGCGCACTGGGCCGCGCTGGCCTCGCCGGCCGACGTGCAACTCTATTACCAGATCGGATTGATGTGCCGTCGTGACCTGCCGTATGCGCCGGATGCGCGCAGCGGGCTCGAAATGGCCCTGCTGCGCATGCTCGCGTTCCGCCCGGCGCAGCCGGCGGATGCGCGGATCGTGACGCCGGAACGCGCCACACCACCCCGCAGCGAACCCGCCGAGCAGGGGGCGGTGGCCCCGCCAAAAAAGCCTGAACCGGCGGCCTCCGGGCCGGCCGGTGTTCGCGCTGCTCCCCGGCCCCCGGCTCCTGCCGGGCCGGTCACGGCAGGGACGCGTCAGCCTGCAGCGCCGGCCGTACTTGCCGGGGTCCCTGCAAACGCCGGGGTCCCGGCGATGGCGGCATCTTGCGCGGTTCCCGCCGCTCCAGCGACGCCGGCCGCCGCGCAGCCCGATACTC
>JAGPES010000148.1 GCA_018057015.1 Pseudomonadales bacterium
GTTGTAGCGGCGCCGCGGTGCCTGCGGTTCGCCGGATACCCGCCGGACGGCTGGTGGCGGCTTTGTCTTGGCTCTGGGTGTGCGCATATCAGCCCGGAAGTCTTGTCCTGGTGCGCGAATGCTAGCAGTGAATGCGCTGCGCGGTCATTCGCGCGCCGGCGACGGCGGGCGTGCGGGAAATCCGCTGCGAGGGGCATTTTGCACCGGCAAGCGCGCATGAGCCGACGCACTAGACAACATCGTCGACCAATAGCGGAGATCGTGTATATAATGCGGGCTATTTGCGGGCCGCCAGCGCGTGGGCGCAGCTTACCAGAAGGAGAATGATATGTCGGACGCGTTCATCGTTGATGCCGTGCGCACGCCCCGGGGTATCGGCAAGCCTGGTAAAGGCGCACTGGCGCACCTGCACCCGCAGCACCTCGCAGCGACGGTGTTGCGGGCGTTGCAGGAGCGCAATGGTTTCAATTCCGCTGACGTCGATGACGTCATCTGGGGAACAAGCGCGCAGAAGGGCATGCAGGGCGGGGACATGGGGCGCATGGCCGCGCTGGACGCCGGATTCGATATCCGCGTGAGCGGCGTGACGCTGGACCGCTTCTGCGGCAGTGGTCTTACCGCCGTCAGCCTCGCCGCCGCGCAGATCATGTCCGGAATGGAGGATCTGCTCATTGCGGGCGGCACTGAAATGATGTCTCTGGTCAGCGCGTTGAGCCAGAAGGAAATGGCGGCCGGCTTCAAGCCGATGGGCATCGGTTCGGGCAATCCCAGGCTGCAATTGCGCCACCCTCAATCGCATCAGGGCCTGTGCGCCGACGCCATTGCATCGATGGAAGGCATCGACCGCGAATCGCTCGATGCCTACGCGCTCGAAAGCCAGCGGCGTGCTGCGGTCGCGATCCGCGAGGGGCGGTTCGAGAAGTCCATGGTCCCGGTGCTGGACGACGAGGGCAAGGTCGTTCTCTCGACCGATGAACACCCGCGCCCGCAGACCACGGCGGCCGATCTCGCGGCGCTGCAACCGAGCTTCGCCCAGGTAGCCGACGTGTCGCTGACCGGCGACGGGGTCACCTTCCGCCAGTTGATCAACCGGCGCTATCCCGATCTGAAGATCGAGCATTTCCACCATGCGGGCAATTCCTCCGGCGTGGTCGATGGTGCATCCGCGCTGTTGATGGCATCCGGCGACTATGCGCGAAAGCACGGCCTCCGCCCTCGCGCGCGGGTGCTCGCCACCGCGAACATGGGCGACGATCCCACCTTGATGCTCAACGGGCCCGTGCCCGCCGCGAGGAAAGTCCTGGCCAGAGCCGGTCTGTCCGCGGACGATATCGATCTGTGGGAAGTGAACGAGGCGTTTGCCGTCGTGGCCGAGAAATTCATCCGCGACCTCGCACTGGACCGGGGGAAGGTCAATGTGAATGGCGGTGCCATCGCATTGGGCCATCCCATCGGAGCGACGGGCGCCATGCTGATCGGCACCGTGCTCGACGAACTGGAGCGGCGCGGCCTGAAGCGCGGGCTCGTTACGATGTGCGCAGCGGGTGGAATGGCTCCGGCCATCATCATCGAGCGCGTCTGATTTTCGCCGGCACGATCGTAGTTCGGGGCATTCATGGCAAGCACTGAAGGCAAGAATCCACACAAGGCCAGGCGGGATCCGGAACGCACCCGCGAGGCGATACTGGAAGTGTCGGCCAGGTTGCTGGCCCGGGCCGGCCCCGAGGGACTGAGCGTCTCACAGGTTGCGCAACTCGCGGGGGTCAATCGCGGCACGGCTTATCACCACTTCCAGACCCGCGAGCAGCTCCTGAACGAGACGACGGCGTGGGTCAGTGAAAAGCTGTGCAAGGAGGTTTTCGGCAACCTGGCGCCCGACGACGTGCAGGAGGTTCGGCTCGACCCGAGGGCCCTGAGCGAGAACATGGCGAATTTCGCGATGGAAAATCCCGAGCTGGGTCGTATCTGGCTCGCCACCATGCTGAGATCCACGCGGCGTGCGAGTGATCCGTTCTGGAAACTCTACAAGGACCACATAGACAGGTTCGCGGACTCCGAGCTCGCGCAACCCGGTATAGACCGCGAGGTCCATGCGGCAGTGATGTTGTTCGGCGTATTCCTGTGGCCGGTATGGGCCCGTTCCAGTGCGCAGAGCGCAAAGGAACGCCAGACGATGGCGAAGCGTTTTTCGGACGAGGCGTTGCGACTTGCCCTGCATGGTTCGATGCGCAAGGAGATGTTTCCTGACCTCAACATGTCGGACAAGCCCGAGCGGGCCGCAGGCGGTCCGAAACGTCAAACCGAGCGCAGCCGCGCGTGAGCGTGCCTGCCCGTCATCACGGAACGCGCTGAAATGAGCGAGAAGACTGCGTCCATGCTGCCATGGCCGACCGAGGACTTTTCCCGCTACGGCGAAGTCGAGGTCCGGCAACTGAGCAGAATGCAGGGCCATGTTGCCCGCGTCATGCACCGCAACTGGGTATCGATACCGCACGTTACGCATCACGACGATGCCGACATCACGGTCTTCGAACAGCGTCGCAAGGCGTGGAACAGTGCTCATCCGGACCGGAAGCGGACGCTGTTGCCAGCCTTGATCAAGGCCTGCGTTGCGGTCTTGCAGCGCTATCGGCACTTCAACAGTTCACTCAGCGCCGACGCCACGACCCTTTTCGTAAAGCAGTACTTTCACATCGGCATCGCCGTCGATGTGCCCAACGGCCTGCTGGTTCCCGTGATCCGTGACTGCGACAAGAAGGGCGTTGACGAAATCAGCGCGGAGATTGCCCATATCTCGGAGAAGGCGCGGACAAAGGGCCTCTCCATGGCCGAGATGTCCGGGGGTTGCTTCACCTTGTCCTCGCTAGGCCACATCGGGGGGACGGGATTCACGCCGGTAATCAATGCGCCGGAGGTTGCGATCCTCGGTATTTGCCGCACGCAGGGCCGCTTCCTGCCGGATTCCGCAGGCCTTCCGGCGCTGCGCCAACTCCTGCCCCTGTCCCTGAGCTATGATCATCGCGTCATCAATGGCGCGGATGCGGCGAGGTTCCTTTGCGCCATGGCAGAGTCGCTCGAGTCGTTCGATTTTCAATAAAATAGGCCGCGACACCGGTCATGGCTTCCTGTCGGCGCACGGCCCCGGGGCGCGCTTGCACGCACAGCAGTGCCACAACGCTCTCGAGTCTTGATCCGGACTTCACAGGTCTCCCGTGATCATCAGGCAATTGCACCCGCGGCTTTCAGTTGCTCGATGCGCTCCCACTCCAGCCCGAGTTCCATCAGCACAGTTTCGGTATGCTCCGAGGCATGGGGAGCGCGGGTCGTTCTCACCGGTTCGTGGTTGAACTGCACGGGGCCGCGCACGAGTTTTATGGGCGCGCCGCCGTCGGAGGCTTCCACCTCGAACAGCATGTCATTGGCCAGCGCCTGCTCATCGGTGGCGAGGTCGAGCAGGCTCTGCACGGGCGCCCACTGACCCTTCATCGTTTTCAGGTGCTGGCGCCAGTATTCGAACGGTTGTTTCTCGATTGCTCCCGCTATGAGTTCGCCGGCTTCCTTCCAGTGCTTCATCAATGCCTTGGCGTCCGCGAAGCGTGGGTCGTCGGCGACTTCAGGGATGCCCAGGTGCGCAAAGGTGTCGCGAATGAGCGGGCCAGGCGTGAGGATGCACAGGTTGATGGTGCCGCCGTCAGAGGTCCTGTAGTTGCCGGCCAGGGGGTTGCCCGGATTGCCGCCGGATTGGGGCATACGGTTGCGCAGCACCTTGCCGGTATCCAGGCCGATATCGATGGAGGTCCCCGAGGCCCACCACGCAGTGCTGAGCAGCGAGACGTCCAGTTCCACGGCTTCCCCGGTCCGGGCGCGATGGAACAGCGCTGCCGCGATCCCGCCGGCAATGTTCATTCCGCCGATGGAGTCGCCAAATGCAGGGATGGCCTGTGCCAGTGGTCCGCTCAACTCCTCGGGCGTCATGGTGTACCCGATCCCGCTGCGCGACCAGAAGGCCGTGCCGTCAAATCCACCGGTGTCGCGCTCGGGTCCCTTGTCACCATAGGCGCTCCCGCGCGCGTAGATGATTTTCGGATTGACGGCGCGGATGTGCTCGATATCGAACTTCATTTTCTGGCGCTGGTTGGGAAGATAGTTCGTCAGGAAGACATCGGCCGTCCTGGCGAGTTCATAGATCACTTCCATGCCTTCGGGCGTGGAGATGTCGACGCCGACGCTGCGCTTGCCGCGATTCGGGTGCTCCACGAACGGGCTGCGCTGCGGATTGACTTCGATTCCGCCGAGGTTGACGAAACCCCGCTGCGTGTCGCCGCGCACCGGATGCTCGATCTTGATGACATCCGCGCCCCAGTCGGCCAGGATCGCACCGGCTGCAGGGACAAACGTAAACTGGGCTATCTCCAGAACCCTAACCCCTTTCATCACCTGGGTCATACGCATTCCTCCGTCTGATTGTCGCGCTGTCGAACCGTATAATACTGATCAACACCGTTGTTGCATAGACACGACGGATGGGATATAAGGTCGTGCTCTTGCGCCTTGCGTTCCCGGCGTGCGGAACAATCATCAACGAGCGGGAATCCGGCACATGCATATCGATTCCTCGGTTGCGGCAGTGGTCACGGGCGGCGCTTCGGGCCTCGGACCGGCGACGGTCAAGGCGCTGCGTGCAGCGGGAGCCCGGGTCGCCATATTCGACCTCAACCCGGAGACGGGTGAAAGGGCGGCTGTGCAAACCGGTGCTGTTTTCTGCGGCTGCGACGTTCTGTCGGACGCGAGGGCATCCGGGTCGATACCATTCAGCCCGGTATTTTCCAGACGCCGGCGATGGCGCGCGCTACCCCGCAGATGCTGGAGGGGCTGGGCAGGATGGTCCCGTTTCCCCCACGCTTGGGTCGTGCGGAAGAGTATGCGAGCATGGCGCTGGAGTTCGTTCGCAACGGCTGTCTCAACGGCGAGACCATCCGGCTGGACGGCGCGATCCGGATGCAACCGCGCTGATTGCTGATTGGTGTGTTCGCGGCCCCGTCTTTGCCGTGGCGCGCGCGGCCCACGCGAGGCTTCGCGACGGTGAAGTGCATGCGCGTTGAAGAATCCCGTCCACTCACACGCGAGGTGATCCGGTGGTGACTCCTGCTCTCAGGCGGCTGACCAGGGCGGCGGCGCGCGCGATCATCGTCCCCGAAGATGTCGCGGCGATCACCGATGTAGGTGACGAGACGCCCCGGCGTGGCGTGGAGGATATCTGGGACCGCGTCGTCGACCTCTACCGCACGGGCGTGCATCCCGGCATCCAGCTATGCATTCGACACCAGGGCCGCGTCGTGCTCGACCGTGCGCTCGGGCACGCGCGCGGCGTCGTGCCGGGGCGCGCGCCGGCGCACGACGCCGTGGTGATGCGCACCGACACGCCCGTCAATCTGTTCTCCGCCGCCAAGGCGGTCACGGCGATCGTGATGCACAAGCTCGAAGGCGATGGCCTCCTGGCGCTGGACGAGCCCGTGGCCAGATACCTGCCGGGCTTCGAGCGCCATGGCAAGGGGGCGATCACGCTGCACCAGGTGCTTACGCACCGGGCCGGAATACCGGTGATGCCGCCCGAGGCGCTGGACCTGGACGTGCTCGACGACCCGGCCGCCGTGCTGGAATACGTGCTCGACCTGCGGCCCGCACACAAGGCGGGCGGGCCCCCTGCCTACCACACCGTAACCGGCGGCTTCGTCATGGAAGCCGTGGTGAGGCAACTCACCGGCTCGAGCCTGCGAGACGTGCTCGCGCGCGACATCAAGCGTCCGCTCGGGCTCGGTTGGTTCGACTACGGCGTGGCTTCGGCCGACACGCACCGTGTCGCCCACAACGTCATGACGGGGCTGCGATTGACTCCGGCCCTGTCGCGTTTCATGCGCCGGCTTCTCGGCATATCCTGGGACGAGGCGGTGGCGCTGTCGAACGATCCGCGCTTCCAGGCGGGGGTGATCCCGTCGGCCAATGTGATCGCGACTGCCCGCGACACCGCGAAAGTCTACCAGTGCCTCCTCGACGGCGGATTACTGGACGGCACGCGGGTGTTCGCCCCGTCGACCGTCGCCAGGCTGGCCCACGTTCCGAGCACCAGGCTCGAGATCGACCGCATGATCGGCATGCCGGTTCGTTACGGCAACGGTTTCATGATGGGAAGTCACTCGATCAGCTTCTACGGCTGGAATCACCCGCGTGCCTTCGGTCACGTCGGCATGTCGAACACGTTCACCTGGGCCGATCCGGATCGTGACCTGGTGGTCGCCCTGCTGACCACAGGCAAACCGATTCTCGGGCCGCATCTGCTCGCCCTTCCGAGGTTGCTGGCCGGGATTCACGCGGCGTTCCCCGTGCGCGATGCCGCGGCGCGGCGCCGCAAGGCATAGGGCAGTCGATTCGTTGCCCGGAGCCGGAGCCGGCGCCTGCTGCCTCGTTGCCGTTGCTGCGCAGAAGAGCAGCGAGCCTGGCGTCACCCGAGCGCTGCCTGGGTCGCGGCAATTTCAGATTTCAGCCACATCACTTCGCTGAGGTTCGACCCCCCCGATGCGGCCAGCAGGCGCTCCAGCGCAGTTATCTTGACGGCCAGCGCATCCTTGTTGCCCGGTTCCGCGCCCAGCGCGATATCCAGCAGATGAATGGCTTCGAGCGGCTTGTCTTCGGCCACTTTCCTCGCGGCGCGAGTTGCCAGTGTCGATGCGCCTCCAGCCAGTTGGGCAAGGTCCGCATGCACGCTCGACCGGGGTACGCCATAGAGCGAGGTGGTCGAGTCAAAATGAAACCAACCGGCGTGTTCTTCCCAGATCGCGCGCACGATCCACGAAGTCTTGCCGTGAAATTCACCGATCCTGAGTTCCTCCGGCAGGGCGATCTCGCGCATCAGGTCCTGCACGGTCTTGCCGGCGTTCATGCCGGCGATGGTTTCGCGCCCGATATACGAGACTGCGGCGTGCATGGTGTCGAGATCGGCGCGGATTTTCGCGGCCCCGCGGATCGGTTCGCCGTACCCGGTGATCAGCAGTTCGGGTTCCAGCGCGCGAACCTGTTCCACCGAACGCAGGTACGCCCCTACCAGGCGCGGCTTGTCGCCGCGCATGGTGACGAGGTTCGGCATCGCGCGCCAGACCGGGCCGAAGAGATTGCCGGTGAACACGGTGCGATCATCGGGCAGCCAGGCAAACACCGAGCACAGCGTCTCGCCGCCGGGAGTTTTCATCACCTCGAAGCGCCGTCCGCCCTGTTCAAAGGCGTGCAGGCCCGTGACCGCGATATCCGGCACGACCCTGGGCGGCGTCGGCGGTGGCCCATTGCGACGGGTCAGCGAAGCCCAGAGCTTGCCCGAGCGACGATTCAGGAAGGGGCCGAGTTCCTCGAAATAGTCGCAGGTGGCGGTGAAACCGGCGCCGGCGATGATCTGCGTTCCGTCTTCCATCTGCTCGGGCACGGCGCCGTAATGATCGGGATGGGCCTGCGTCAGGATGATCCGGCGCAGGGGCCCGGTGCGATGCGGCGTGAACAGCGCCTTGTTGCGCTGGCCATTGCCGAGAAAGCCGGTGTTGACCAGCAGGTCGCCGTCGGCAGTGGTGACCAGATACGCGTTGGAAATGTCCTTCACCATGAAGATGGTCTCGGTGATTCTTTCCGCCGCGCTCTGCTGGTCGCCCGCTGTGACCAGGGCGCCAAGCGGGGTCTGCTTGTCG
>JAGPES010000149.1 GCA_018057015.1 Pseudomonadales bacterium
CAGTACCACCTGTTCGCTCATGATGCCGCCGTTGCCGGTCACCAGGGCGCGGTTGCAGTCGCGCACCTGGTTGTCGCTGGCGCGGCGCATGATCTGGCGCGTGGCGTCGATGACGTGGTGCATGCCTCCGGCCATGCCGGTCTGGCCGAAAGAGAGCTGGCCGCCGTGCGGATTGCACGGGAAGTCGCCGCGGTAGCTGAGGTCGTGTCCGAGGACGAAGCGCGCTCCCTCACCCTTGGCGCAGAAGCCGGCGTCCTCCAGCGTCATCAGCACGGTGATGGTGTAGCAGTCGTAGATCGATACCATGTCCATCTGCGCCGGGGACAGGCCGGCCATCGCGAAGGCCTGCGCTGCCGCAGCGGCGATCGGTGTCTGCAGCAGGTCGCGTGCGTAGGTCGGGGTCTTGAACGCGAGGCGCTCGCCGCAACCGCGCACCAGCACCGGGCGATTCCTGCCGCGCGCGGCGCGCTCGGCGCTGGTCACGACGACCGCGGCACCACCGGCCACCGGCATCACGATCTCGAGCAGGTGGATCGGGTCGGCGATCATCGGGCTGGCCAGCACCTCGTCGATCGTCAGTGGCTTGCCGTGGAAGAGCGCGTCGGGGTTGGCGCACGCGCTGGCGCGCTGGTCGACCGCGATCTTCGCGAGCGCCCGCGGGTCGTAGCCGTAGCGCGCGCCGTAGAGGTTCGCGATCTGCGCGTAGCCGCAGTTCTGCGCGAGGTTGCCGTAGGGGATGTCGAACTCGGCCTGGGGCGAGCCGTACGCGTTGCTCGAGGCGCCGTACGGAAACGGAGGCGGCCCGGGCTCGGACGGGACCGGGAGCGGGCCGGCCGGGAACGCACAGACGACGACCTCGGCGATGCCGAGCTCGATCGCCGCCGCGGCGCGCCACACGGCGCCGGCGGCACTGGCGCCGCCGAGGTCGACGTGCTCGGCGAAGCTCAACTCCACCCCGAGATATTCCGCCAGCGTCGCCGGCGCGAACATGCCTGTCTCGGGAACCGCGGAGGTGACCAGCCCGTCGACCTCGCTGCTGGCGATTCCGGCGTCGCGCAGCGCCATCTGCGCCAGCATCGCCCACTGCTGGATCCCGGAGAGCGGTTCGCCCTGCGGTTTGCGCTCCGGCTTCAGTTCGACGTAGCCGGCAATCGCGGCCTTGCCCTGCAATCCCATCGCGGACCTCCCTACGGTGTCTCGACTCCCGATCACGCGCCCCGGTGCTGCGGGGCGATCGTTTCTGCCGGCATGACGTGCGGTGTCATCGTCGCCTGCCGCGTTGCTTCATTCGAGCACGCGCGGATCGAGGCGGATCTCGCGCCGTGCCATCGCTTCCCACAGGAAGGGGAAGCCGTTGCCGTCTGTCATCGCGCCCATGGCGGCGGCAGTCTGCGCCGCCAGCGGGCTGCCGCCGCCCAGCTGCTCCACGCGCCACGCCAGGCGGCAGCGCCACTCCAGCGTGATCGCGCGCAGGTGCGCCTGGCGGATGTCGCGCGCCACCAGGAACACGCCGTGGTTCGCCAGCAGCGCCCACTTGTGCTCGCCCAGCGCCTCGACCGCGGCGCGGCCCGCCGTCTCGTCGTTCACGGTGCCGCGGTACTCGTCGTAGATCGCGGGGTCGGTGTCGACCAGCGCCGAGGTCTGGTCGTAGACCGGCGGCACGCGCTTGCACGCCGCCCACACCGAGCCCCACTCGGAGTGGTTGTGGATCACCACGCGCACGTCGTGGCGCAGCGCGTGCATGTCGCGGTGCACGTTGATCGCGGGCGTGACGTTCCAGCGACCGTCCAGCACCTGGCCGCCGGCGTCTATCGTGAGGATGTCCGAGGCGCAGACCTCGTCCCACGCCAGCTCCCAGGGATTCACCAGCATCGTGCCGTCGTCCTGGCGCCAGGTGATGTGGCCGGCGATGTGGTCGTTGTAGCCCTCCTTGAACAGCACGCGGCACAGCAGCGCCACCTGCTGCTTCGCGCTGAGCTCGGGCAGGATCGGGTAGCGGCCCGGATGCGGGATCAGCGGCGCGAGTTTTTCCCAGTTGATCGTCGGATCGTTCGGATTGGCTGACATGTTCTTCTCCTCGGGTGCCTCAGGTCGACGAAGGGCGGTCGCCGCCCGCGCCCAGGTAGCGCATCAGCATGCGCAGCAGCTCGGCACGAAACAGCGGCGAGCCCAGCCACTCGGGCGCGGTGTCGACGGCGCGCGCGCCCATCTCGACGATGGTGCCGGCGGCCAGGAAAGCGGCGATCTCGACCGACTCGACACCGATGTCCGCGCGGTGTTCCTCGAGCAGCACGCGCATCCAGCTTTCCCAGCTCGAGACCTCGACATAGCGCGCGACGCTGGCGCGCACCAGCTCGTGGAAGTCGATGACGCGGTGGTAGCGGCGGTAGATCTCGCCGTGCAGCGCCAGCAGGCGCAAATGCCGCTCGCAGGTGACCTCGATCAGTTCCGCGAGCGTCGCCTCGAGCGACTCGCGGCGCAACTGCTGGATGTGGCGCGTCTCGTCGGCGATGCGCTCGGCCTCGCCGGGCGCGCGCTCGAGCAGCACGTCGAGCAGCACGGCCTCCTTGTTCGGGTAGTACTGGTAAAACGAGCCGATCGTGACGCCGGCAAGCTCGGCGATGCGCGCGGCTGTCAGCTGCTCGGGCCGGCCCTCCTGCAGGATGCGCAGGCAGGCTTCGCGGATCGAGGCCACCAGCATCCGCGAGCGATGCTGCTGCGGGCGGCGGCGGGTGGCGCTGATGGTGTTGTCGTTGACTGCCATGGCGGCACCATAAGGCGGCACCGGGTGTGGCTGCAACTCGCGTTTGCAGCCGTCACGATCTCCGGCAAGGGATTGTCTGCAAAAGGATTTCGCGCCGAACGCGAGTCGACTCGGATTTCGGGTGATCGCAGCGGCGCGTTATGATGCGCGCCATGCCGCGGCCGCGGCCGACGCGATCACGAGGGGAACCATGGGGCAGCACGAACTCGGACACCTGCAGAAGATGCTGGAGCAGATCGCGGCGAACATCGCGCAGGAAGCCGACGCCGAACAGGCCGTGGCCGCCCACCTGCGCCGGTTCTGGGCGCCGGAGCTGCGCGCGCAGATCAAGGCCGCCCACGCCGGGGGAATCGTCACGCTGTCGCCACTGGCCGCGGCGGCGGTGCAACGCCTGTAGCCCGGGCTCGGGCCGGACGACGTCCGCAGGCAGACTTACACGCAGATGCGCGGCACGCGCGGCGGGATGCGTACCAGCAGCTCGTAGCCGATGGTGCCGCAGCGCGCGGCCACCGTGTCCACCGCGATGTCGGGACCCCACAGCTGCACCGGATCGCCGGGCTGGACCTGCGGCAGGTCCGTGACGTCGACCATCAGCATGTCCATCGACACCCGGCCCGCGAGCGGCGCGATGCGGCCGTCCACCAGCACCGGTGTGCCGTTGGTCGCGCTGCGGGGATAGCCGTCGGCGTAGCCCGCCGGGATCGTCGCGAGGCGCGAGGGGCGCGTCGCCGTCCAGGTCGCGCCGTAACCCGCGGATTCGCCGGGAGCGAGATCGTGAAGCGAGACGATCGCGGAAACCAGCGTCATCACCGGCCGCAGCCCGGCGGCCACGGCGTGCGGCGTGGCGAAGGGCGAGCAGCCGTAGAGCATGTAGCCGAGACGGTTCCACTGCGCGCGCGCCCCCGGCCAGCCGAGCAGCGCCGGGGAGTTGGCGATGCTGAGCGGTGCGTCGATGTCCCCGAGTGCCGAGCGCAGGCGCGCGAGCTGGCGCGCGGTGGCCTCGTTGCCGAGCTCGTCGGCGCAGGCCATGTGCGTGGCGACCACGATCCCTGGCGCGACCGCGGGGTTTTTGGCCAGGCTGGCGTACGCCGCGCGCGCGGCATCGGGCGCGAAGCCGAGCCGGCCCATGCCGGTGTCCACCTTGAGCCACACGTGCAGTGGCGCGGCGGGTCGTGCCGCCGCCAGCCACCCGAGCTGGCGCGGGTTCTCGACCATCAGCCAGAAGTTCTCGCGCGCGGCGATGTCAAGCTCCGCGGCTTCGAACACGCCTTCCATCAGCAGCACCGGCGCGCGCACGCCGGCTTCGCGCAGCTCAAGGGCTTCCTCGACGCAGGCCACGCCGAAGGCCTGCACCACGCCCTCGAGCGCGCGTGCCACCGCGGGCGCGCCGTGCCCGTAGGCGTTCGACTTCACCACCGCGAGCGTGCTGGCGCCGGGCGCGAGCGACTGCGCCAGCGCACAGTTGTGACGCAGCGCCGCCAGGTCGATCAGGGCGCGGGTGGGGCGTGCCATCCTCAGGGCGTGTCGGCGCGGCGCGCCAGACCGTGCTGCCCGAGTCGCCACAGCAGCGCGTCGATGCGATCCTGGCCGAAGAAGGGCTCGCCGCGGAAAACGAATGTCGGCACACCCCAGTGCCCGGCGGCCTCGAGCGCGTGCTGGTTCGCGGCGAGCGCGGCGTCGTGCCACGGCATGCGCGCGGCGATGTTGCGCTCCATGGTCGCGAGCTCGACCCCGGCGCGCGCCGCGGCGAGCGTGAGGTGATCGCCGCTGTTCCAGCCGCGCACCTTGCCGCTCCAGATCAGGCGCGAGGCCTCGTCGATGAACTCCAGGCCGCGGCCCTGGCGGCTGGCCTCGACGCCGAGGCGGCTGATGCGGTGGATGTGCGGCTGCTCGGCGGCGACGGTGCGGGTGGCGAAATCCTGCACGATGGGGTCGGGGTCGGGCCAGGCGTAATCGAGGCCGAGCATCTGCGCCAGGCGCACGGTGTCGCGCAGCACGTAGGGCGGCCACAGCGGGTTCACGTCGCGGAAGAACTCGGGCTTGCGCACCGCCAGCGGCAGCACGATGCGCACATCGAAGGCGATGTCGTAGTCGCGCGCCAGCTCGCGCACGCGCGCGGTGGCGAGGTAGGAGTAGGGGCTGCGGAACGACCAGTACAGCTCGACCCCGAGTGTCATCTTCCTCTCCCGTTGCGTATCAGAGTTGCCAGCCGATGTCGACGAACAGGCTGCGCGGTTCGCCGATGAAGTAGCGGTAGTCGCCGAAGGCGTAGTCGGCGCGATCGGCGTACTGCTCGTCGGTGAGATTGGTGACGCGCGCCGACCACGAGAAGCGTGGCGTCAGTTGCTGGTTCAATCGCAGGTGCAGCAGCTCGTGGCCCTCGTAGTCGAATGACTCCGTGGGCTCGAGGAAGTAGCGGCCCATGTGCTGCCACTCCAGCTCGGCGGTAACGCGCTCGCGCGGCGTCCAGCGCAGCCGCACCGAGGCCATCGCGCGCGGCGCGGTGTCCATGTCGTTGCCGTCGATGCCGGTGCCGGGCGCCAAACCCTGCAGCGGCGCGTCGCCGTCGTAGCGGTGCAGGGCGTACGTGCCGTCCGCCGCCAGCGCCCACTGCGGGGCGAAGCGCCAGTCGACGGAATACTCCACGCCCTGGTGCCGGCTTCGCGCATCACCCACGTTACGCCGTTCGGCATCCTGGAAGATGATGTTCTCCTTGCGCATGTAATAGGCGCCCAGCTGCCAGGAGATGGCCTCGCGCGTGCCGCGCCAGCCGGCCTCGATGCTGTCGACCTGTTCGGCGTCGATGTCCGCGACGAGCTGTCCGGCCTGCAGGCGATAGAGCTCGGCGGACTGTGGCGGACGGAAGCCGTGCGCATAGGAAAGCACCAGTTCCTGGCCGCCGCCGATCTCCTGCACCAGCCCCAGGTTCAGTGCCGGCTCGCTGAAATCGTCCTCGCGATCCGCCGGGCGCGAGTAGCGGCAGGCGAGCGGCGTACCGGGGCGTCCGCACGGCGTGCCGTCCTCGCGCGTGGCGCCGTCGAGCATGCGGTTGTCATAGTCGTAGCGCTGGTGCTCCAGGCGCAGGCCGGCATCGATGCGGGTTGTCGCGAACGGTGTCCACGCCAGCTGCGCGAACAGCGCGCCGTTCAGGCCCTCGACCTCGTAGTCGTAGTGCTTGCCCGTAGGCAGGACACTGTTGCCGGGAACCGCGTCGCGCTGCGTCTGCTGCAGGAAGCTGCTGCTCCACTCGCCGTCGAGGCCGGTCATCAGTTCGAGCGAGTCATCCAGCGCGACGCGCCATTCGCTCTGCCAGCCGGCGCTCCTGAAGCCGTTCTCCTCGAGCGGCTGACCGAGCAGGAAGTGTTGCAGGAAGCGCATCTCCTGGTAGCGGTAGAACGGCGTCACGCTGAGCACGCCGGGACCGGCGTCCAGCGAGAATCGCCCGTACCAGCGCGCGACCTGGTTGTCGCGGAAGGCCTCGGGGTTCGGGTTCTCCTTCTGCCGCCCGGAGTCCCGGTAGGCGTCCTCCCCGATCACGAAGCCGGCAGTTTCCTGCTCCAGGTTGCCGAGGCTCAGCAGCGACTGCAGCGTGACGTCGGACCACTCGGCGTCGTGGCGATAGCTCAGCTTCTGCAGGTCGTACCCCGAGTCGTCCTTGTAGCCGCCGTCGTGCGTGGTGTTGAGGCTGAGGCGCCAGGCGCCGCTGTCCGTGCGGTCGCCGTAGCTGCCGAGCGCGCGCACGTAGCCGTTCGGTCCGCCGGTCAACGCGAGGCTGGCGTCGCGCGCCCCGGGCGGCGGTGCGCTGATCACGTTGATCACGCCGTGCTGCGCGTTGCCGCCGTGCACCGCGTTGCCCGGGCCGCGCAGCACCTCGATGCGCGCGGCCTGCTCGCTGTTCACTTCGGACAGCTCGTTGACGTTGCAGACACCCGCGGGGCGCAGGCGCAGGCCGTCCTCGGCGAGATAGAAAGCGCCGCAGCTGCCGGGGCCGGTGAACACCGGCGAGCGGATCGCAGTCAGGTGCTCCTGGCCGTTGCCGCGGCTGATCCAGGTGCCCGGCACGCGCGCCAGCGCCTCGCTGATGTGCACGGCGCGCACCAGCCGCAGCTCCTCGCTGCCGACGGCGCGGATGGAGGCCGCGAGCTCGGTGGCGGGCTGCGGCGCGCGGCTGCCCGTGACCACCACGGTCTCGAGCTCGGCGCCGAAGGCGGACGTGGCGCTGAGTAGCGCGAGCAGCGGCGCGCCGCGCCGGCCAGTGATCGGTGACTGCATGGGAATCCGTATCGTGTGTCTACTGCGTGCCGGCGTCGATGGCATCGAGCTGGCTGTGCGCCTGCTGCTGCATCTGCTGTTCCAGCGCTTTCGCCTGGCTTGTATTCTGCTCGTAGAGTTGCTCGGGGCTCGCGGCCTGGCCGCCGGCTCCGCGCGGGTTGTTGTAGTTCATGTAGAACGCCGCGAGTATCACGACGGCGAGCACGATCAGCAGGCGTATCACGGGGACCTCCGGCAGGTGGCGTTCGGGGCGGGCTCCATGATAGCTCACGGCGCCCGCTTCGGCGCGGGCCGCGCTAGCGCCGACGCGTCATGGAGCCCAGTATGCCGCGCAGGATGCTGCGGCCGATGCCCGTGCCGACCGTGCGCGCCACGCTCTTCACCAGCGCCTCGGTGGTGCTCTGGCGGTTCGAGCGGCGCGGCGCCGGCTCGCGCCGGCGTTGCTCGCGCTCGCGCGCGAGTTCCTCCTTCCGCTCCTCGACCTCGCGCGCGGCGCGCTCCTCGCGCTGCAGCCGCTCGGCGGCGCGCTGCTGCAGGATCTCGTGCGCCGAGACCGGATCCTGCGCCTTGCCGTAGCGCGCCTGCATCGGGCAGGCGGCCAGCAGGGCCTGGCGCTCGGCCTCGCTCAGCGGGCCCATGCGCGAGCC
>JAGPES010000150.1 GCA_018057015.1 Pseudomonadales bacterium
GCAATAGCACATCATGCGGAATGCACCGGGGCGCATGCCGACATCGCGGCGCAGCCCGAAGGTCTCGTCCTGCAGCGCCGTCATCACCCGAAGGTAGAGCCTGCTGTAGGCCAGCGCCGGGATCTCGCCGAGATAGCCCGGCGCCGCGGGATCGAGCACGTCGAAGCCGATACCGGCCGCCTGCGTGGACTGCGCCGGATCCAGCCCTCGCTCGATCAACATCCGCGCCAGCGAGGCGGCGAACTGGGTCGGTACCAGATCGTTGGCGCGAACGTCGTGAGTCACGGTTGGGGGCACTGGATCACGGCTTGATGCAGGGAGGTCGCGCATTATGCCAAAGCCCGGACAGCGATGTCGCCTCGTGGCATATACTTCGTGGCGGCGCGGAACAACCGATCGCGAGGCAGAGCGGCATGGGTGAGGAGCGTTTCGACATAGTGTTCTGCGGCGAGCTGCTCGCCGGCTTCACGCCGGCGACGGTGGCCGACAACCTGGCACGGCTGTTCAAGGCCACGCCCGAGACCGTGGCGCGACTGCTCGATGGGGGCACGCACACGCTCAAGCGCAACGTCGACGCCGCGACCGCCGCGCAATACCACGGCGCGATGGAGCGCGCCGGTGCGCGCGCGCTGTTGCGCCCGCTGGCAGCGCAAGCTGCCGCGCCCCATCCCGCCGCGGAACTCGGTCTCGCGCCGCCCGGCGGCGAGCTGCTGATGGCGCACGAACGGCGCGCGGGCAGCGCCGTCGAGGTGGACACCAGCCACATCCGGCTCGCCAGCACCTTTGCGGCGCCCGCCGCGGAGGATCGACCGCTGCCGAGCGCGCCCGAGACCTCGCACATCAGCCTTGCCGCCGTCGGCGCCGACCTGCTGCCCGGGCGCGAATCCGCAGCGCCGCCGCCGCCGGACACCAGCGCCATCACGCTCGCGGAACCGGGCGCGCTGCTCGGCCCGCACCGCGAGGCGCCGGCAATCGCGGTACCGGACATCAGCCATATCTCGCTCGCGCCTCCGGGCGCGCCGCTGGACGAACTGCGCCCCGAACGACGCCCGGTCACGCCCGACACCAGCGCGCTGGAACTGGCGCCACCGGGCTGAGCCTCAGGCGGGCGCGGCGACGCGCGGCAGCCACACGGTGACGCGCAGCCCCGGGGCGTTGTCGCCGAGTTGCACGCCACCGCCGTGCAGGTTGATGACAGCCTGCACCAGGCTCAGTCCGAGCCCGTTGCCGGGATGACCGCTGCGGCTTGCCTCGACGCGGTAGAAACGCTGGAACACCCGGTCGCGCTCCGCGGCCGGAATGCCGGGGCCGTCGTCGGCGATGCTGACTGTCGCGACGTCCGTGCCCGCGTCGAGCCGCACCTCGATGCACCCGCCCGGCGGCGCGTACTTGATCGCGTTGTCGAGCAGGTTGGCAAAGGCCTGGAAGAGCAGGTCGCGGTCGAACACGCCGGGGCAGCTCGGCGGCAGCGCCACGCTCACCTTCTGCTCCTTGTCGGCTGCGAGCGGCTCGTAGAACTCGCAGACGTCGCGCATTATCGTGGCCAGGTCGGTGGCGGCGAATCCCGAGCGCCGGTTGCCCGACTCGATCTGCGCGATGCGCAGCAGCGCGTTGAAGGTCGCCAGCAACTCGTCGGACTCCGCGAGCAACTCCGCGACCGCTTCGCTGCGCCCGCCCTGCGCGTCGAACTCGATGCCGGCGAGCCGGTTGCGCAGGCGCGTGAGCGGCGTGCGCAGGTCGTGCGCGATGTTGTCCGAGAGCTGCTTGAGGTCTTCCATCAGCTGCGCGATACGATCCAGCATGTGGTTGAAGTTGACGATCAGTCGGCCGAAATCGTCATTGTCGCCGCCGCGCGCGACGGGGATGCGCTGGCTGAGGTCCCCCGAGAGGATGCCGGCGATGCTGTCGTTGATCGCACCGATGCGCCGCTCGAGGATCAGCGCCATCAACGCGGCACCTATCGCCCCCAGCAGGATGGTCGCGAGCATCGCCTGCACCAGCACCGTGAGCGTGATGCGCAGGAACTCGCTGATGTCCTTGTAGTGGCGCGCGACCAGCAGCTGCGAGCCGTCGGCGAAGCGCACGCTGGTGCCGACGAAATCGAAGGCCTGCTTGCCGCCGCTGATTTCGGCCAGCGTGCGGTCGAAACCGAGCCATTCCTCGCCCTGCCCGAATCGCTCCGGCCAGCGCGCCAGGTTGCCCGCGAGCTTGCGCCCCTCGGCGTCGACCAGCAGGTAGAACAGGCGCGGCAAGCCCGAGGCCTGGATGCGATCGGCAATCACGGCGGAAACTCCGGTCAGGCCCCCGGTTGCGAAGCGCTCCTCGAGAGCGCGCGTCTCCGCGCCGATCAGCGCGTTCATGTCGCGGAAGTAGCTGAGGGTCAGCGAGGCGTAGCCGATGGCCAGCACCACGAAGACCGCCACGCTGACACCGACCAGGTAATTCAGCGTGAAGCGGAACAGGCTAGCCCGGAAAATCCTGTTCCGGTTCATCCAGCATGTATCCCGCGCCACGCACCGTCTTCAGCAGCGGCTTGTCGAATTCCTTGTCCAGCTTCTGCCGCAGCCGGCTGATATGCACGTCGATCACGTTGGTCTGGGGATCGAAGTGGTAGTCCCAGACGTTCTCCAGCAGCATCGTGCGCGTCACGACCTGTCCGGCGTGCTTCATCAGGTACTCGAGCAGGCGGAACTCGCGCGGCTGAAGGTTCAGCGACTTGCCGGCGCGCGTGACCTTGTGTGACAGCAGGTCCATCTCCAGGTCCGCCACCCGCAGCCGCGTCACGGCCGAGGAGGATTCCTTGCGCCGCAGCAGCGCCTCGATGCGGGCCAGCAATTCGGCGAAAGCGAAGGGCTTCACGAGGTAGTCGTCGCCGCCGGCCTTCAGCCCCTTCACGCGGTCGTCGACTTCCCCGAGCGCGCTCAGGATCAGCGCCGGCGTGTTGTTGTCGGACCCGCGCAGGGTCCTGATGATCGTGAGGCCGTCCACGCCCGGCAGCATGCGGTCCACGACCAGCGCGTCGTATTTCTCCGCACTCGCGCGGAACAATCCGTCCTTGCCGTCGGCGGCCTGGTCCACCGTGAACCCGCTCTCGCGCAGTCCCCGGCTTATGTAGTCCAGTACGCTGGCATCGTCTTCGATCACCAGAATGCGCATCAATTCCGCTCCGTGGACGCGACGCATCCCTGCCACTGTTTCCACTGTACCTGCCCCGGCTGGTTTTGCCGGGCATTGTGCAGACGGGACGGTGAACGGTGGTTTGCGCTGCCCTTACCTTTTGGTAACGTGTGTGCCGGGCCGCCGCGCCTGCCCGGGCGCCGTTCCACGCACACGATTCCGACCACGCGCGATACTAGCATGACAAGTTCCCCCGCCGGCTCGCCGGACACCCTGCCTCCACCCGGACTGCTGCGCCGCCTCGCCGCGATGCTCTACGACAGCCTGCTGGTATTCGCCGTCGCCTGGACCGTCACCGCCCTCGCCGTGTTCTTGCGCCTCGAGCGCGTGGGCGAGTCCGCCATCCGCGCCAGCGGCAAGGCCGCCGCGTCGGGCTTGCTGCTGCAACTCGCGATCGCCGTCGCGCTGGTGCTGTTCTTCGGCTGGTTCTGGACGCGCTCCGGGCAGACGCTCGGCATGCAGGCCTGGCGGCTGCGCGTGCAACAGCCCGATGGCAGCCCGATAAGCTGGCGCCAGGCGCTGGTGCGCATGGGCGGCGCGGTGTTGTCGGCGCTGTGCCTCGGCGCCGGCTACTGGTGGCTGCTGTTCGACCGTGAAAGGCGCACCTGGCACGACCGGCTCTCCGGCACGCGCGTGGTATTGCTGCCGAAGCGCGCCTGAGGGTCACGCCGGGCCCGCGTATATACTTCCCGCCGTTGGCTCGCCGTGCGCGGACGAAGCCGCCGCCCCATGCCTGCAGGAGCACAGAGAGATGGACATCAGCATCAAGCACATCGCCGATCCGGTCGCCCAGCGCTGCGGCTGCCTGGTCCTGCCCGTCGCCGAGGGCGGCAAGCTCGGCGCCACGGCCGCGCGCATCGACCAGGCCACCGGCGGGCAACTGGCCCGGCTCCTCGGGTCCGAGCACTTCAGCGGCGCACCCGGCAAGAGCGTGCTGCTGCACCAGCCCGCGGGTGTCGCGGCCGGGCGCCTGCTGGTGCTCGGCTGCGGCAAGGCCGATACCGCCGACGCGGTGGCGTTTCGCAGGATGGTCACGCATGCCCTCGGGGCGGTACAGGGCACGGGCGCCGCCGACCTGGTCTTCCTGCTCGACGACGTCGCCACGAAGGATCGCGACCGCAACTGGCAGGCGCAGCAGCTCGGCCTGCTTGCGGGCGCGGCCGGCTACCGCTACACGCACACCCTGTCGAAGCCCGAGCCAGGCTCGCGGCTGAGGAAGGTCGTTCTCGGCGCTTCCGCGCGACCCGCCGCCGCCACCGTGCGCGCGCTGGCGGAGGGCCGCGCGATGGCCGCCGGCGCGAACCTCGCGCGCGAGCTCGGCAACCTGCCGGCAAACATCTGCACGCCCTCCTACCTCGCGGCGAAGGCGCGTGCGCTGGCGACGCAGCACCCGCGCCTGCACTGCAAGGTGCTCGACGAGAAGAAGATGGCGGAATTGAAGATGGGCGCCCTGCTCTCGGTCAGCGCCGGCAGCAAGGAACCGGCGAGGCTGATCGTGCTGGAATACCGCGGTGGCGCCAGGGGCGCGCGGCCGCACGTGCTGGTGGGCAAGGGCATCACCTTCGACTCGGGCGGCATCAGCATCAAGCCCGGAGCCGGGATGGACGAGATGAAGTTCGACATGTGCGGCGCGGCCAGCGTGCTCGGCACCATGAGCGCGATAGCCGAGCTGAAGCCGCGCCTGAACGTGGTCGGCATCGTCGCGGCCTGCGAGAACCTGCCGAGCGGCAGCGCGACCAGGCCGGGCGACGTGGTGAAGAGCATGGCCGGCATCACCATCGAGGTGTTGAACACCGACGCCGAGGGCCGCCTGATCCTGTGCGACGCGCTCACCTATGCCGAGCGCTTCGAGCCGCAGTCGCTGATCGACATCGCGACGCTCACCGGCGCCTGCGTGGTCGCGCTCGGCAAGCACGCGAGCGGTCTGTTCAGCAACAACGACGCGCTCGCGGCCGAGCTGCTCGCCGCCGGCAGCCACACCCACGACCGCGCCTGGCAGATGCCGCTGTGGGACGACTACCAGGAGCAGCTGAAGAGCAATTTCGCCGACGTCGCGAACATCGGCGGCCCCGGCGCCGGCAGCGTGACCGCGGCCTGCTTCCTGTCGCGATTCACGAAGAAGCAGCGCTGGGCGCACCTGGACATCGCGGGCTCGGCCTGGGAACAGGGCGCGGCGAAGGGTGCGACCGGCCGCCCGGTGGCGCTGCTCACGCGCTACCTGCTCGATCGCGCGCGCCGCCACCCGGCGACGGATTGAGTGCGGTGCCCGGCGTGACCCGCATAGACTTCTACCTGCTGCCCGTGAGCGAGCCGCACGGCAAGCTGAGCTTCGCCTGCCGGCTGGCGGAAAAGGCCTGGCAGTCGGGACACCAGGTCTACGTGAACGGCTCCGACGCCGCCGAGGCCGAGGCTTTCGACGCGCTGCTGTGGTCGTTTCGCGACACCAGCTTCGTGCCTCACCGTCTGCTCGGCGCCGCCGGCAGCGAGGCGGCGCCGGTGGAGGTGGGCACGGGGGAAACGGCCGCTGATCACCACGACGTGCTGATCAATCTCTGCGCGGCGGTGCCACCGCTGTTCAGCCGCTTCGAGCGCGTCGCGGAGCTCGTGCTCAACGATCCGGATGCGCTCGCCGCAAGTCGCCAGCGCTGGAGCTTTTACAAGGACCGCGGCTATCAGCTGCAGCACCACGACATGCAACATCTGCGGAGCGCCGGTGACCGAGACAACGCCTGAACACAGCGACCCGCGCCAGGGCCTGATCGACGAGCTGCAGTCCTTGAGCGTGACGCTGGGCTCGCCCGGGGGCGGCGCGCCGACCTATGCCGACATCCCGGTCCTGCAGGACGTCGTCGAGCTGCCCCGGGCGACGGCGACGGCGACGGCGGCCGCCGCCGTCCAGATGAACGCGGCCCCTGCACCTGGCGCGGACCTGGACGCGGCGCTGGAGTTCGAGGCCCGATCCATCGTGGACGACCTGATGGACGAGCTCCTGCCGCTGGTCGAGGCGCAGCTGCGAGAGCGGCTGGAGGAACGGATGCGACAGCTGCTGGCCGCCGGGCCCGGACCCGCTCCGGCGCAGTGAGCGCGGCTTCCTTGCTGCGCGCCGCCGCCGCACTATAGAATTTCGCATTTTTTGCGCCGGCCCCGGCGCCGCAGGCATGCACACCTGCCGAGCAGGTGGCCGCGGCGACGGAATCGAGAGCATGGACAAGACCTACAGCCCGGAAGAGATCGAAGGCCGCTGGTACGCGCAGTGGGAGCAGCGCGGCTATTTCCGCCCCGGCGGCTCCGGCACGCCCTACTGCATCGTGATCCCCCCGCCCAACGTCACGGGCAGTCTGCACATGGGCCACGCGTTCCAGCAAACCATCATGGACGCGCTGATACGCTATCACCGCATGCGCGGCCACAACACGCTGTGGCAGGGTGGCACCGATCACGCCGGTATCGCGACACAGATGGTCGTGGAGCGCCTGCTCGCGGCAGAGGGCACGGATCGCCTGACACTCGGACGCGAGGAATTCACGCGCCGCATCTGGGACTGGAAGGAGCACTCCGGCGGCACAATCACGCGCCAGCAGCGCCGTCTCGGCAACTCGATGGACTGGAGCCGCGAGCGTTTCACCATGGACCCGCAGCTCTCCGAGGCGGTACGCGAGGTGTTCGTGCGCCTGCACGAGGAAGGGCTGATCTACCGCGGCCAGCGCCTGGTCAACTGGGATCCCAGGCTGCACACCGCGATCTCCGACCTCGAGGTGGTGCAGGAGGAGGAAGACGGCAGCCTGTGGCACCTGCGCTACCCGCTCGAGGACGGCAGCGGACACCTGGTTGTCGCCACCACGCGCCCCGAGACGATGCTCGGCGATACCGCGGTCGCGGTAAACCCGCAGGACGAGCGCTACCGGCACCTCGTGGGGAAGAGCGTGCGCCTGCCGCTCACAGGACGCCTCGTCCCGATCATCGCCGACGACTACGTCGATCCGGCCTTTGGCACGGGCTGCGTGAAGATCACGCCGGCGCACGACTTCAATGACTACGAGGTCGGCAAGCGCCACGGCCTGGCGCGCATCAACCTCTTCACCATGGACGCCGAGCTCAACGACAATGCGCCCCCGGCATACCGCGGCCTCGACCGCTTCGCGGCCCGCGCGCGCATCGTCGAGGACCTCGGCGCGCTGGGACTGCTCGACAGGATCGAGAAACACCGGCTCAAGGTGCCACGCGGCGACAGGAGCGGCGTGGTCATCGAGCCCTACCTCACTGACCAGTGGTTCGTGGCCACGAAGGCGCTCGCGGAACCGGCGATCCGCGCCGTGGAGGACGGGCGCATCGAATTCGTGCCCAGGCAGTGGGAGAACACCTATTTCGCGTGGATGCGCGACATCCAGGACTGGTGCATCTCGCGCCAGCTGTGGTGGGGCCACCAGATTCCGGCGTGGTACGACGAGGCCGGCAACGTCTACG